>DATCLP010000192.1:0-12609 GCA_036563855.1 Steroidobacteraceae bacterium
CCCATGACCTGCGTCTCGTTCTCTTTACGTGCACGCCGCGCCAGCGCCTCGCGAAGGCTGTTGTTACCGATCGTCGTTTGCGCGCCGGTGTCGAGCATCGCGAGCGTACGCACGCCGCCCAGCATGATCTCGAACATCAACAGACGTCCGTGGCGAAGCTTGACGGGAATGCGACGAAAGCCCGGAGGCGGAGGTTCGCGCTTTGAGCGCAGGATCGAGATGAAGTCGTTCTTGAAGTCGATGAAGATGCGCTTGTCTGCGAGTCCTTCGGTGCCGAGCGCGCCTTCAGCGCCGCCGAACACGTCGTGGACGACAGGAATCTGGCGCTCATCGAGCCAAAGATCGCCAACCTCGAGACTCTCGACTTGGATCGTCGGCACGCGGGCCTTGCCCGTGACCCCGTGCAATTGCACGGTGCTCGATTCTTGGATGACTTTGCCCAGGCGCTCGGCTGTCTTGTACGTCACGACCGAACGGTTTGCACCCGTGTCGAGGACGAGTCTGAAAGGTCCTTTGCCGTCGATGTATACCGGCGCCCAGATACGTCCGATTCGATCGCGCAGCGTGGGGGCGACATAGCGCGGCTCGGGCGCTTCGACGACGACCTCTTCCGGACCTACTATCGGTGCCGGAACGTCCGCCAACATCGGCGCGCCGCTCGCGGCAGCGGTTTCGACGTCATTTGCATGGGCGGTAACGCCCCCCAGTAGAGCGGTCAACGCAATGATGGTATGGCGCATGCACCGTCCCCCGTAGAAAGCGCCCGCACCCGTAGTGGTAGCACATCCGGTCCACGCCTGTCCTGCCAGAAACCGTGTCACAAAAAACCGCTGTCGCAGTGCGGCAGCCAAGACTATAGCGGCAATCCAACGGTCGTGAACGCAAGTTAGAGTCGCGTTGCCCTACACAGGTTCGAATGAAAGCGCACTAGGGGCGCCCTCGCGCTCGCCAAGTGCAGCGGCCTACAGCCTACAGTCTACAGCCTGTGGTTGCCCTCACCCCTAACCCTCTCCCACTCATCGTGGGAGAGGGGGAGTAGGAATAAATGATTTTTTCAATGGAAAAATGCTTCTCGCGGGATGGCGGCGAGAATCGCATCCGGCCCGTGGTTCACGAGATCCTTGGGTATCTCGGCGGCGATGAGCGACTGAACCTGGGATGGTAATGATTGGCGCAAGAGGCCGAGCATTTTGGGCGCGGCGATGATGACGAGCTTGTCGAACTTGTGGCCGTTCCGGTCCGCGTCGATGCGTCGACCGACTTCCTTGGCGAACAGAGTCAATTCGTGCAGTAGCGTGCTGCGCTCGCCGTTCACGCCGTGATGATGACCTTGCGCTGGGCCGGGTCCGTGTCCGGCACCCTGGGCGCCGCCGAATCGCCGCCCCGGGCGGTCGGTTTCCAGGTCCGTGTCCTTCAGTCGCCCGACGGGATTCTCCACGACGGCGACCTCGCGCAATCCGTCCTTCGGCCGACTCACATCGAAAAACGTAGCTCGGCGTTCATCGGCAACCACCACGCGTATATTCATGTTCACTCCTTCTTCGATCTGCTTCGGCAAGACCATCGAGTAAGGACGACGGGTGCACGACGGTTCCGCAAACCGTCATCAGGTCGAAGCTGAGGCGGGGAGACAACGAAGGTATCGCCAATTCTCCGTTGCGGGTTCGACCGCTCGCTGAAGAGGACGCAGAGCTCGCGCTGCATCTCAGTCTTCCGTTTTCGGCCTTCCGTCTTCAGTCTTCAGCCTTCGGTCTTCTTATCAGCCCCCTGTCGCCCGTCCAACCGTGTCAGCCGCGTAGTCGCCATCGGTTTGGGCGGGGTCGTGTACGGCCTATCTGCCGCTACAGCTCAGTCTGGAATCCGAATGAGGACGACCGAAGCGCGGAAGACGCAATCGCGCCGGGGGCGAGCCGCTTTCGTTCCGAGGAAATGTCGGCGTACGATCCCGTTGTCCATGACGCGCGGAGACTGCTATGGCGCTCACGCTCGAGATCAACGAGACCAAGTACACCGTCGACATCGAGCCCGAGACACCGCTGCTCTGGGTGCTTCGCGACAACTTGAATCTGACCGGCACCAAGTACGGTTGCGGAATCGGCGCATGCGGAACGTGCACCGTCCATGTCGACGGGCAGGCGATGCGCTCGTGCACGCTGCCGGTCTCGGCGGCGGTCGGGAAACGGATCACGACGATCGAAGGCCTGACTCGTGACGGGAAGCGACATCCCGTTCAAGCGGCCTGGATCGAGCTCGGCGTACCGCAATGCGGATACTGCCAGTCGGGGCAGATCATGGCGGCGGCTGCGTTGCTTGCGCAACGGCGCTCGCCGACCGATCAAGAGATCGATGCCGCGCTGGCCGGCAATCTCTGCCGATGCGGCACCTATTTGCGCATCCGACAAGCCGTACGCCGTGCCGCACAGCTCATGAGAAGCGAGGTGACGTCATGAGCGCGCAGCTGATTTCGAGACGCACGTTCATTCAGACCTCGGTCGCTGCCGGCGGCGGTTTGCTGCTCGGCTTTCACATCCCGACCTTCGCTGCACGCGTCGAGCCGAAACCATGGCAGACGCCGACGAACGGCGTCGAGATCAACGCGTGGCTGACGATCGACAAGGACGGTCGCGTCACGATTCGTGTCCCTCACACGGAAATGGGACAGGGCGCGCTCACCTCTGTGTCTATGATGATCGCCGAAGAGCTCGACGTGGAGTGGGAAAAAGTGCAGGCCGTGTTCGCCGATGCGAACCGGCATCTGCGCAACAACCGCGAATACAAGGTGATGAGCACGCACGGCTCGATGCTCGTGCGTTTACAGCATCCGCACATCATGCAGGCCGGTGCGTCCGCCCGCGAGCGGCTGAAGGAAGCTGCGGCACGTGCATGGGGCGTGGATCGCTCGCAGGTGAAGGCGCGACTCGGCGTGCTCGAGTGCGGCGGACGCAGAGCGACTTACGCGGAGTTCGCTACGGCCGCAGCGAGCATCGAGCTCGATCGCGAGCCCGAGATCAAGAAGCCGGCCCAATGGTGGCTGCTCGGCAGGTCTACGCCCCGCCTCGACATCGAGCCCAAGACCGATGGCAGCGCGGCGTTCGCCATCGACACGCGCCTCCCGGGCATGGTGTATGCGGCGGTGAAGTGTTGTCCCGTACCGTGGGGGAAGCTGAAGCGCTACGACTTCGAGGCCGTTCGAAATCGTCCCGGCGTGATTGCCGCCATCGAATTCAAGGCGCAGCCGGGTAAGCAGGGATACTCGGACATGCAGAACGGCGTCGCGGTCGTTGCCGATACGTGGTATCGCGCGAAGACTGCGCTGGATCTGATGCCGATCGAATGGGATTACGGGCCGGATGCGAATGCGAGCACCGAGTCCTATCTGACCGAAGCTCGACAATTGCTGGAGCAACCTGGCGAAGTCAGTCGACACATCGGCGAGGACGTTCTGGCGATGCTCGAAGCCGCGCCGCCCGAGAAGGTGATCAGCGCGGAGTACTACCGTCCCTTCGAGACGCATGCGCGCATGGAGCCCATCAACGCGACGGTGAGCGTGACGCCGGAACGGGTCGATGTATGGTCGCCGACGCAAGATCAGTCGGTTGCACTCATGCTCGCAGCGGATCAAGCGGGCCGCGACCCGAAGCACGTCTATGTGCACACCGTATTCCTCGGCGGCGGATTCGGCGGCGGAGGAGGCGGCAATACCGCGGTGACGCGGCAAGCGACCGAAATCTCGAAGCAGCTCGGCCGGCCTGTGCAAGTGATCTGGTCCCGCGAGGAGGACATCGCGCAAGACAAACAGCGGCCGCCGAATGTCACGCGGTTCAAAGCGCTGCTCGGTCCGAACGGCTTGCCCGCTGCGTGGTTTTCACGATCGGTCTGGCACACTCAGAATGCGATGCCCGTGATCGGCGCTGCGCGTGCCGACTACGCGATCGGCAACATGCCGTACAAGGTGCCGAACCGACATCACGAGCGGCACAACGCGCGCACGCACATTCCGACAGCGACGCACCGCGCGCCGGGCGCGAATCAGCATGGCTTCATGACCGAATGTTTCGTCGACGAGGTTGCGCTCGCCGGCGGCTGGGATCCGCTCGACTGGCGCATCGAAATGACGAAAGGCATGGAGGATTGGCAACGCGTGCTGCTGACGCTCAAGGAGAAATCGGGCTTCCGCACCGATCTGCCGAAGGGCACCGGCATGGGCGTTGCGGTCGTGGAATCGCACGGCACGATCGCAGCAGCGTGCGCGACCGTGACGGTGAGCCGCCGCGGTGCGCTTTCGGTCGACAAGATCGTCATCGTCGTCGACAGCGGCCACGTCATCAACCCGTCGAATGCGATCGAGCAATGCGAGGGGAGCGCGTGCTGGGAGCTGTCGCACGCGTGGGTCGGCGGCCTCGATCTGCGAGAAGGTCGTTTCACGAACACGAACTTCTCGACCTACAACTTGCTGCGCATCGACCAGATGCCGGAAGTCGAAGTGCACTTCGCGCTGTCACGCAACAAGTGGGGCGGATTGGGCGAGCCGGCTGGACCGCCGGTGCCGCCGGCGGTGGCGAACGCGATCTACTTCGCGACCGGCAAGCGAATTCGCTCGACGCCGTTCAGGAATCACGATTTGAGTTGGAGCTAGAACCTATGGTTCTAACGCTCAACGCGAATCGGCGAGCACGCGCGCGAGGAGGACCGGGCCGCTCGTGTCTCATCAAATCCTGCCAGCGTTCGCTTCCATCACCGTCAGCGCCGTGACGTTCACGATGCGCCGCACGGTGGCGGACGGCGTGAGGATGTTCACCGGCGCGGCGCAGCCGAGCAAGATCGGACCGACGGCCACATTATTGCCCGCAGCGGTCTTGAGCAGGTTGTAGGCGATGTTCGCGGCGTCGAGATTCGGCAGCACGAGCAGATTGGCAGTCGCGGAGAGCGTCGTAGTGGGAAGAATCTTGCGTCGCATCGCTTCATCGAGCGCGCAGTCGCCGTGCATCTCTCCGTCGACTTCGAGCTGCGGAGCCTTTTCGCGCAGGAGCTCGAGCGTGCGCCGCATTTTCTGCGCCGACGGGTCATTGTGCGAACCGAAATTCGAATGCGACAGCAACGCGATCTTCGGTACGACGCCGAAACGGCGCACGGCTTCGGCGGCCATGCACGTGATTTCGCAAAGTTGTTCGGCCGTCGGGTCGAGGTTGACGTGCGTGTCGACGAGGAATAGCTGCCGATTTGGCAGGATCAACGCGTTCATTGCGGCGTAGACACTCGCGCCTTCGCGCTTGCCGATCACCTGATCGATGAATTCGAGGTGCCGCGAGGTCGTGCTGATCGTGCCGCAGATCATGCCGTCGGCGTAGCCTTTGCGTAGCAGCATCGCCGCGATCAAAGTCGTGCGTCGGCGCATCTCGAGCTTAGCGTACTGCGCCGTTACGCCGCGCCTCATCATGAGACGGTGATATTCCATCCAGAACTCGCGATGACGCTCGTCGTGCTCCGTATTGACGATCGTCACGTCGCGCCCGAGCTGCAGCCGCAGGCCGAAGCGTTTCATGCGGTTCTCGATGATGGCCGGCCGGCCGACCAAGATCGGCGAAGCGAGCTTTTCCTCGACGAGGATCTGCGCTGCGCGCAGTACGCGTTCGTCTTCGCCCTCGGCAAACACGATGCGCGAACGCTCGGGGGGGACTTTGCGCGCAGCTGCATAGATCGGCTTCATCATCGTGCCGGACTGGTAGACGAACTGTTGCAGCTGCTGCTTGTAGGCGTCGAAGTCGGCGATCGGCCGCGTTGCGACGCCGGAATCCATCGCAGCTTTCGCAACGGCCGGCGCAATGTGCACGATCAAGCGGGGATCGAACGGTTTGGGGATGATGTACTCGGGACCGAACACCAGATCGGATACCCCGTAGGCATCCACGACGCCTTCGCTCATACCTTCGCGTGCGAGGCCGGCAATGGCGTGCACTGCGGCGATCTCCATCTCGCGCGTGATCGTCGTCGAGCCCGCATCCAGCGCGCCGCGAAAGATGAAGGGAAAGCACAGGACGTTGTTCACCTGATTCGGATAGTCCGAACGGCCCGTCGCGATAACCGCATCCGAGCGCACTTCCTTGACTTGCTCGGGCAGGATTTCCGGGACGGGATTGGCGAGCGCGAAGATGAGCGGGCGCGGCGCCATCGCTTTCACCATCTCCTGCTTCAAGACGCCGCCCGCCGAAAGCCCGAGGAAGATGTCCGCATCCTTGATCACTTCATGGAGATGTCGGAGCGACGTGCGTTGAGCGAAACGGGCCTTCTCCGGATCCATGAGCTCGGTGCGTCCTTCGTACACGACGCCCGCAAGATCCGTGAGCCAGATGTTCTCGCGCGGCAATCCCAGATCTACGAGCAGATCGACGCAGGCAAGTGCGGCCGCACCGGCACCGCTCACGACGAGTTTGACCTGCTTGATGTCCTTACCGACGATCGCAAGCCCGTTCAGAACGGCAGCGCCGACGATGATGGCCGTGCCGTGCTGGTCGTCGTGGAACACAGGGATCTTCATGCGCGCGCGAAGCTTCCGCTCGACCTGGAAGCACTCGGGTGCTTTGATGTCTTCGAGGTTGATGCCGCCGAACGTCGGTTCGAGCGCAGCGATCACGTCGACGAGCTTGTCGGGATCGGTCTCGTTGATCTCGATGTCGAAGACGTCGATGCCGGCAAACTTCTTGAACAGCACGGCCTTGCCTTCCATGACCGGCTTTGCGGCCAGCGGCCCGATCGAGCCCAGTCCGAGCACGGCGGTGCCGTTCGTGATGACCGCGACCAAATTGCCGCGCGCGGTATAGCGCAATGCATTGATCGGATCGGCAGAGATTTCCTCGCAGGCGGCCGCGACGCCGGGCGAGTAGGCGAGCGCAAGGTCGTGCTGGTTGGATAGTTTCTTCGTCGGGACGACGGACAGTTTTCCGGGAACCGGCTGCTCGTGATAAGTGAGCGCGTCTTGTCGAAGGCTTTCGCGGACGTTCGTTCGGGTGTCGGTACTGTTCGATTCTTCGGTCATGCGTGTAAAACAGAGTGTCTTGGATCGCGCCCAGCACGGGCGCCGCTCACTCTAGTATGTGGGAGTACGGCGATCCAATCCATTGCATGAAGCATGGCGACGCATGACGCCGAGCCGCCCTCGAACGGCTCGGCGCATCGCTCGGAATGTCTTTTGCAGCCGTCGCGGCGAGCCGGCTAATGCGTCTCTAGCTTGCCGATCGTACGGCCGATTGCAGTTTCGAGCTTCTCCAGCGCGCCGTCGAAGGCGAGCTGCCAGGATTCGGCCATGTGGCTCACGGCAATCGGTTGCAAGTTGGCCAAACGTGCCTCGAGCATGCAGCGCTTGTCCGAGTCACCGTGCTTAGCCGCGTTCTCGTCGCTCAAGTGCATGGCGACACGCGTGATGCGATCGCCGTACCGGTTGAGCGTGTTGCGGATGATGTCTGCAAACCGCTGTTCGACGTCCGCACCGAGGTGAACGTGATTGTCGTGATTCACTTGGATTTGCATGTCGTCCTCATTCCTGCCGGATCAGGCACAGCCGGCAAATGGCTGATTGCATTGTGCCTCTTATAACAGTTCGCCGTGCGGGAAGTTCGCAAAGCGGCCTTAAGCCAATGTTACCTAGACAAAGCGTCGGCAATTACCGGGTAAGTCCGGATTGAGCTACGTGGCCGGCAACGACGCGTTCGATGCCCGACGCAATGGCGAGGAGCTGCGGATCGCGGCCGCCCAGCGTTGCCACCATGAGGCCGACAGGTGCGTCGCCTGGGTCATGACAGGGAATGGAGATGGCACAGCCGTCCATGAAATTCACGAGGGCGGGATTGCGCAACACCAGTGCGTTCGTGCGTACGTAAGCGGCATTGTCTTCCAGGCCGGCCATCGGCGGAGCCACGATGGGGACCGTCGGCATCAACATGGCGTCGAAGCCCATGAGCGCGCTCGACATTCGCTCGATGAAATCGGCGCGGGCGCGGAGCAGTTGAATGTAATCGGCCGCATCCTGCTCCTTGCCGCGCAGAATACGCGTGAGCACTCGCGGGTCGTAGGCATCGGAATGCTGCGCGATCCACTCGCGATGGGTCGCATACGCCTCCGGTGCGGCGAGCCCGCCTTTGCGATTGAGCTCGGGCAGCTCGCCCAACAACTCGAGCGGCGTTTCCACGATGTCCGCACCTTGCGCCGAGAGCCGGGACAACGCGCGGGCGAAGGTGTTCCCGACGTACTCTTCGATGTCATCCAGCACGAGCGTTTGCGGAACCGCGAAGCGCAAACCATGCAAGGGGACGGCAGCGAGCGGTTCGTGCGATTCTCCCGCGAGGACCGCATCGACGATCGCGCAGCATTCGACGGAGTTTGCGAGCGGTCCGATGGAATCGAGCGACGGCGACAACGGAAACGTTCCAGCGAGCGGCACGCGCCGTGCCGTCGGCTTGAAGCCGACGATGCCGCACATCGCCGCAGGAATGCGGCACGAGCCGCCGGTGTCGGTGCCGAGCGCGGCAAAGGCCATCGAATCGGTGATCGACACTGCGGCGCCGCTCGACGATCCGCCGGGAATCCGGCGCGTTGCACGATCGAACGGATTCGCGGGCGTTCCGTAGTGACAATTCAGACCGAGCCCTGAGTACGCAAACTCGGTCATGTTCGTACGACCGATCGGAATGAACCCCGCGCGTATCAGCCGCTCGACGCTTGCCGCATTTTTCGTCGCAGGTGCCGCGTTGCGCAGCAGCTTCGAGCCTGCCGTCGTGATTTCGCCCTCGCGATCGAACAGGTCCTTGATGGAAATCGGAATGCCCGCATAACGCGAGCGCGATCGTCCGGCGCGACGCTCGCGGTCGTATTCATCCGCCGCCTGTAACGCGCGTTCGGCGTCGACCTTCAAGAACGTGCGCTGACCTTCGCCATCGGGCGCAGCAATGCGCGCAAGACAGCCTTCGACGAGCTCCCGGCTCGTGATGTGTCCAGATTCCAGGGCGTCGGCCAGTGCATTGAGCGTACTCATGTGCGGATTATGCGAGACGGAGGTGCACGACTGAACGCTGTGTCCCTTCAGTGCGCCGTGATACAGGGCCGTTCTGACAAATTCACGCCTGTTTCACGCTGCAGACCGCGAGTCCTTCACGCCGCGTCATGAAACTGGCAGCCGGTTGGGCGCGGGCGGTGTCGCCCGCGACATCGTTTGGAGGAGCTCAAAGTCATGAAAAAACGCATCTGGATTTCTCTGATCTGTTTCGGTGCATTGAGCGCGCTTGCGATCCCGGAAGTGCAGGCCGCCGATTTCGGCCCTCGCGCCATGCACATACGGCCGGTGCAAGCCGCGAAATCGACGCAAACGTCACCGTTACACGACTCGTCTCGGATCGTGCGTACTGCCGGCCCGCGGGAGACGATTCGCCTCGTGCGCGACATCAATCCCTCGGTCAGACTGGCTGCGGTGGGGTCCGGTGGATGCTCTGAGCGTCGCGCCGGTCCGCGTGCGACCGTCTGCCTGTAGCTCTTTGCGTTGACACGCAAATCACACGGGTGCGCTGGACGCCTATGGGGTGCTCGGCGGCCCGTGTGTTTCCGCAGCGGCGGCTGGCATACTGCCGGTCCCGTTTGCGGAGGCGATGTATGACTGGCGAATTGACGGGTTTACAACTGCGCTCTTTGGTGAAGAAAAGCGGCGAGCTGGAGGTTTTCCTCGAGCGGGTGACTGTCCCGGAGCCGGCTCCCGACGAAATCGTGGTCCGTGTGGAAGCCACACCATTGAATCCGTCGGATCTGGGACTGCTGTTCGGTACGGCGGATCTTTCGACAGCCGTGCAAGCAGGCACGCCAGACAATCCGGTCGTCAAGGCGCAGATTCCGCCGAAACTCCTGCGGCCGATGGCCGCGCGAATCGATCAGCCGATGCCGGTCGGCAACGAAGGCGCAGGCGTCGTGATCAAGGCCGGATCGTCGCCGGAAGCTCAAGCGTTGCTGGGCAAGACGGTCGCATTGTCCGGCGGCGCGATGTATGCCCAGTACCGCACGGCCAAAGCGGCGCATGTGCTCGTGCTTCCGCCCGGCACGACGCCAGCGGAAGGCGCTTCCTGTTTCGTCAATCCCCTGACCGCGCTTTGCATGGTCGAGACGATGCGCCGCGAAGGACATACCGCGCTCGTCCACACCGCAGCGGCATCGAATTTGGGTCAGATGCTGAATCGCATCTGCTTGAAGGACGGAATACCGCTCGTCAACATCGTTCGCAAGCCCGAGCAGGAAGCATTGCTCCGCGACATCGGTGCAAAGTACGTACTGAATTCCACGTCGCCGACGTTCATGGAAGACCTGACCAAGGCATTGATGGAAACCGGCGCGACGCTCGCGTTCGATGCGATCGGCGGCGGCAAGCTCGCGAGCCAGATCCTCACATGCATGGAAGCGGCGGCAAGCGCGAAGATGACGGAATACAGCCGCTACGGATCGAATACGTACAAGCAGGTTTATATCTACGGTGCGCTCGACCGTTCACCTACCGAGCTGACCCGCAGCTACGGCTTTGCTTGGGGAGTGGGCGGCTGGCTGTTGACGCCGTTCCTGCAGAAGATCGGTCCGCAAGCGGTGCAAAAGCTGCGCGAGCGCGTCGTCGCGGAACTGAAGACGACGTTCGCGAGCCGCTACACGAAAGTGATTTCGTTGCGGGAAGCCCTGAGTCTGGACGCGATCGCGGCGTATTCGCAGTTCAGAACGGGCGAGAAATATCTGATCAACCCGAACGCTTGATCGCGATTGCAGACAGCCGCTCGGCGAGTGCACCGGGTTGTGCCGGTCTCCCGCATCCGAAGTGCGTGCGCATCGTGCCTACGCGCGAGCGCAACGTAGTTCGCAGATGTCGGGCGTTCATTGCACTAGCATGCAACTGCTCAGCACGTCTTATTTCATGAACATGATCGGGCGCCGGACATTCAGGCTTGCCGCGACAGCTTGCGGTCGGACGCACTTGGTCAGGCACCACGAGCGCTCGAGACTATGATGGCTGACAACGCGACGTTCGCTGCCGGACACCGCGCGGTGCTGGAAAGCATCGCCGCCGGCGCTCCATTGTCGAGAGTATTGACCGACATCGTCCGGCTGATCGAGCGTCAGGCCGACGGCATGCTGTGCTCGATCTTATTGGTCGACGAGAACAGGTTGCGGCATGGCGCTGCGCCGAGTTTGCCCGAAGACTACAACCTAGCGGTGCATGGTTCCGAGATCGGTCCAGGCCGCGGCTCGTGCGGTACCGCCGCCTACCTGCGCGAGCGTGTCATCGTGCAAGACATCGCCACGCATCCTTACTGGGATGACTATCGCCATCAGGCGATACCCTATGGGTTGAGAGCCTGCTGGTCGACACCGATCGTTTCGCCGAATGGCGACGTGTTGGGCACGTTCGCGATGTATTACAAGGAAGTTCGGGGACCGAACGCGCAAGAGATCGAATGGGTCGATACGGCGACGCATTTGGCCTCGATTGCGATTTTGCGCGACCGAACCGAACAGGAGCTGCGGCGTAGCGAAGCGCGCGCGCGGGAGCTTGCGCGTCTGCATGCCGTTTCGAGCTCGATCAACAAGCTCATGTTGCGGGCGCGTGACCCGCGACACTTGTATGAGCTCGCCTGCCGCATTGCCGTCCAGGAAGGGCTCGCCCGCCTCGCGTGGATCGGCGTGCTCGACGAGCAACGGCAACGGGTAGACATCATCACGCAATTCGGCGAGGTTGCCGATTTGCCGGTTCGAGACATCGACCTGACGCACTCGCAATTCCGCGAGGGACTGACTGCACGTGCGCTCGCCAGCGGCGAGCCCGCTGTCGCCGGCAACCTCCTCGAGGACGTTTCGGACGAATGGCGCACTTGGCTCGAACAACGCGGTTTGCGTTCCTGCGCGTTGTTCCCGTTGAAGGATCGCGAGCGCATTTTCGGCGTCTTCACGCTGTATGCCTCGCAGGCCAACTACTTTCGCGACGAGGAGCTGCAGGTGCTGAGCTCTCTCGCTGCGGATCTTTCATTCGCAGTCGAATCCGCCCGCAACGAGCTCGAGCGGCAGCGCATGGAAGAAGCCGTCCGTGCCAGCGAGAACTTGCGAGCGCTCATTTTCAGCACCGTCGGCGACGGGATCTTCTACTTGCAGTGCGAGCCGAACGAACGCTATGTCTTCGTTTCGGTGAACCGCGCATTCCTGGAGCTGTTCGGCGCGACCGAAGAGCGCGTCGTCGGCAAGTATCTCAACGATTTGTTGCCCGAGTGTCTCGTCGAGCGCGTGCTCGAGCGCTATCGGCAGGCGGCGCAGACGCAAAGCCGCGTCACGTGGGAAGAAGTCCTGTCGACGCGCAGCGGAACCAAGCACGTCGAAATCACGATCGTGCCGATCTTCGATGGGCAGGGGGTCTGCCGGAATTTCGTCGGCACGATTCACGATATCACTGCCCGTATCGAGGCGGAGGCCGAACGCGCGCGCTTGGAGGCTCAGCTCAATCAGTCGCAGCGCATTCAGTCGCTCGGCACGCTCGCCGGCGGCATTGCGCACGACTTCAACAACATCCTTACCGCAATCGCGGGGAACGCGGGACTTGCGCTACAG
>DATCLP010000193.1:0-11766 GCA_036563855.1 Steroidobacteraceae bacterium
CCCTTCGGCCTCCCTGGGGGCCGCCAGGCGGGGGCTGTACGAGCCGATCCACGGCTCGGCCCCTGACATCGCCGGCCGTGGGATCGCCAACCCGTACGGCACCATCCTGAGCGCCGCGATGCTGCTGCGGCACTCGTTGGAACTACCTGCCGAGGCGCAAGTCGTTGAAAAAGCGGTCGCCGAAGCGATCTCGGACGGGGTCCTGACGGCTGATATTTCCGCTCAGCAGAATGCGGCGACGACGCGCCAAGCTGGGGACGCCGTTATAGGAAACATCTTACGTTAACGCTCTAACCCATTGATACTGAATGGGTTTCCGACAGGGTTAAATCTCGCCAAAGATTTTCACCAAAACCGCGGGAACGCGGTTATGATTTGCTCCGCGACGGGATCCTTCTTCTTCGTTGCTTCCGCCTTCGGGCAAATCTCCATGTCTCGACCTTTACGGTCGAGGTGTCTTTGGTGGAAACAGGACTCGTGTCGGGTTAGTCCCCAAGGTCGGTATCGGTGCTCCCGATATCGCCACGACCGCGGTTCTAAGTTGCCACACCAGGCCGACTCATCGAGTCGGCCTTTTTTTTGCTCACGCTTTGCGTTTCGACGTCGCTTCGATCCACTCAGCGTAGAACGGCGGCATATCGCGCGACACCCGAGCGCGGAATTGAGCCGCCCTCTTCTCGAGAAACGCCGCTACGCCTTCCTTACCGTCTCCTATGCTCGTATAGAACATCGCGAGCGAATCGATCCGATGCGCCTCGAGCGGATGCGCTTGCGCGGAGTTGCGGTACAGCATCTGCCTCGCCAACGCGACGGCCACGGGCGAACGGTTTTCAACGAAGCGTCGCGCGATGCGGCGCGCTTCATCCATCAATCGATCAGGCTCCACGACTGCTCTGACGAGACCGCCGCGCTGCGCCTCGGCCGCATCGAACACATCCGCCGTATACACCCATTCGAGCGCCTGCGACATGCCCACGATGCGAGGCAGGAACCAAGAAGAGCACGCCTCGGGAACGATGCCGATCTTGCCGAACACGAAACCGATGCGCGCCTTGTCGGAGGCGATGCGGATATCCATCGGCAACGTCATCGTTGCGCCTACGCCGACGGCGGCACCGTTGATCGCCGCAATGACGGGCTTGGTGCATTCGAAGATGGACAAAACGACGCGCCCGCCCGTATCGCGCACGCCGCGCACGATCGCAGGGTCCTCGAGTCGCTCGTACATGTCCTCGAGCGACGGACGCTGAGACTCGTCGAGACCGAACACGTTACCCGGCGCCGACAGATCCATCCCGGCGCAAAACGCTTTGCCTGCTCCCGTGACGATGACTGCACGAACCGCATCGTCCGCGCTCGCGCGTCCGAATGCGTCGATCAGCTCTTCCGCCATCGTCGGCGTAAATGCGTTCAACTGCTCGGGACGATTCAGCGTGATCGTGAGCAACCCATCGGCGAGCTCGTAACGAATCGTTTCGTATGCCACGCGCCGCCCCGCTCACTCCTCGAAAAACGCCAGCGCTTTGCGCAGCTGCTCCTTGCATTCCGCAACGATGCGTTCGATGAGCTCTGCACAGGTGGGAATGTCCTTGATCAGTCCGATCACCACGCCGGCGCTGACGACGCCGTCGTCCACCTTGCCTTCTCTCAGCGCCACCTTGCCGCGTGCGCCGGCGACTAGGTGACGGATCTCCTCGAACTTCGCGCCCTTCTTCTCCATGGCGACGACTTCATCCGAGATCTTGTTCTTGAAGACGCGGGCGGTGTTGTGCATCGTCCTGAACATCAGGTTCGTGTCCCGCTCCGTGGCGTTGACCAGCGCTTGCTTGATGTTGTCGTGCACGGGCGCTTCCTTCGTGCACATGAATCGGGTGCCCATGTTGATGCCTTGCGCACCCAAGGCGAGTGCCGCAGCCATCCCCCGCCCGTCTGCAATGCCGCCCGAGGCGATCACCGGAATCTTGAGCGCCTGCACCGCGGCCGGAATCAGCACGAGATTCGGAATATCGTCCTCGCCGGGATGCCCGGCGCACTCGAAACCATCGATGCTGACGATGTCGACGCCATAGCGTTCCGCGGAAAGCGCGTGGCGGACCGACGTACACTTATGGATGACCTTGATCCCGTGCTCCTTGAACTTGCCGATGAAGTCGCGCGGACTGTTCCCGGCCGTCTCGACGATCTTCACGCCGCTCTCGACGATGGCCTGCACGTACTCAGCGTACGGCGGCGGGGTAATGGCAGGAAGGATCGTCAGGTTCACGCCGAAGGGTTTCGAGGTCATGCTGCGGCAACGCTCGATTTCCTTGCGGAGGTCGTCCGGCGTCGGCTGCGTGAGCGCGGTCAGAATGCCGAGCCCTCCTGCGTTCGAAACGGCTGATACGAGCTCTGCCGTGCCGACCCACTGCATGCCGCCTTGTACGATCGGATACTTGATCCCCAATAGCTCGGTGACTTGCGTTTTCATCGATTCGAATAGATGTGCGTTTGAAGCGAACGCGCGCAGTGTCCCATACGCGCGTGCGAGCGAACAGTACCGATAGGGTTGCGAGAGGCTAAGCTCGAACGTCGGCAGCGCGAGCCAGACCGCTCTGCAGGTCTTCGAGCAAATCGTCGATCGCTTCGATTCCGACAGACAGGCGCAACAGCGTGTCGCGAATCCCGGCACGTTCGCGCGCGCTTGCGCACATGCCGGCGTGCGTCATGCTCGCAGGATGCGCGACCAGACTTTCCACGCCGCCTAGAGATTCCGCGAGCGAGAAGCAGGTCAGCCCGGACAGGAACGCCTTGACCTGCTCGAGCCCGCCCTTTAGCTCGAAGCTCACCATCGCACCGAAGCCGCTCTGCTGGCGCTTTGCAAGTTCGTGTTGCGGATGAGTCGGCAGGCCGGGGAAATACACGCGTTCGACAGCCGGGTGTTCCACCAACATCTGAGCGATGCGTTCGGCGTTTTCCCCATGCGTCCGCAAGCGGGCGAACAGCGTGCGCAAACCGCGCAGCATGAGGTAGCTGTCGAACGGCGCGCCCGTGACACCGATGCAATTCGCCCACCAAACGAGCTGTTCGTGCAGCTCAGACGTTTTTGCCACAACTGCACCGCCGACGACGTCGCTATGACCGTTCAGGTACTTGGTCGTGGAATGCAGGACCAAGTCGGCGCCGAGCGCGATCGGCTGTTGCCAAACTGGAGACAAGAATGTGTTGTCGACGAGCAGCAGCGCACCGCACGCGCGGGCGCGCTGTGCGATCGCCTGGATGTCGACGATGCGCAGCAGCGGATTGCTTGGGGTTTCCACCCACACGAGCTTCGGTTGCTCTGCGATCGCAGTTTCGACGGCTGCCAGATCGGTTTGATCGACGAACTCGACACGCAAACAGCCGCGCTTTGCGAGCGCTTCGAACAATCGATATGTACCGCCGTAGCAATCGTGCGGAGCGACGAGCAGGTCGCCAGGATTCAATAGCTGCGTCACCAGCGTGACGGCCGCCATCCCGCTGGCGGTCACGACTGCCCCCTGCCCGCCTTCGAGCTCTGCGATCGCGGCAGCGAGCGCATCGCGCGTCGGGTTGCCGGATCGCGTGTAATCGTAGGCGCCTTTGACGCCGAAACTGCTGAAGGCGTATGTGGAGCTCAGATAAATCGGCGGAATCACCGCCCCATGCTGCGTATCCGATTCCACCGCAGCACGTACGGCAGCCGTGGCTGCCGACTTGCGCTTGTTCACCGGTCCTCCTCGAGCGCGGCGCGAAAGATGGATCTCAAGGCATCTGCTTCTTTTAAGAAGGCATCGTGGCCGTATAGCGACGACACCTCCACCAGCTTGGCCGGACCAGCCAAGCGCTGCGCGAGCGCCTGCATGTCTGCCAGCGGGACGAGTTGATCCTCACGGACAGCGACCAAGGTCGTCGGCACGCGAATCTGCGTTGCATCGACCTGGTGCAAATCGATGGATTCACTCAAACAGATGAACGCTTCCGGTACGTAGGAGGAAGCGTACGCATCGCCGCGCGACAGCAAGTAGCCCTCGACCGGGAATTGAAATCGTCCATCGACCTCTCGCGGCGGCCCGCTGAACCGAACGACGAATTCCTGGGGGCTGCGATAGGTCGCCATCGCCAACGCGCGCGCAAGTCGCAGCCCTTCCGCGCCCTCGCCTTTGCTGATCGCATAGCGAACGATGGCGCGCTGGACGCTGCGCCATGCCGTCGACATCGGATGCGCACGATCCGCACCGCTGATTGCAATGAGTTGCTCGACGCGGTCAGGCTCGCGCTGCCCGAATGCCAGTGCGACCATGGCACCGTACGAGGCACCGATGATCGCCGCCAGCTTGTCGATCTTTAGATGATCGAGCAGCAAGCGCAGGACGAGCGCTTGGTCGTATGCGCTGATCGATGGGAAATCGCTTTGACCGGGACGCGGCCCCGTCGTCTCGCCGCTCCCGCCCAAGTAGTCGAAGCCGAGTACTTGGAAGCGATCCGTGTCGAGCGCACCGCCCGGCCCCACGATCTCGGACCACCATCCTTTCGGCTCGGCACCGGTGACATAACGGCCGGCGGAAATCCCACCAAGCGCGGCAACGATCGGTCCGTGCTTACCCACGAGCCGCCAAGCGACCCGAACGTTTTCGAGCTTGCCGCCGAAATGAAGCTGCAACGTCCCTGGAATGGGCAGAATGCCCTCTCGCACGGGCGAGGCTGCCGAAACGGCATTCTCCGGCGCAGGCGCGCTCGTCGAGGTCGACAACATCTTGATCGTTCTCCGTATGCGTTCGCCGTTGTCACGGCCGAACCGGTCTCGCACATCGCTGAAACCCTACGGAGAACCCGCAGCGGTAGGTCGCCGAACCAACAGCGCAAAAGCGCTGTCCACGGCAACTCATCTGTCGGTCGATCCTTTCGATCGAAACCGCAGGAGTTGGCACCTTTTCGAAATGGTGAGTTTCGACGGTTGCCCCGGCTTCAAAGGGCCTGTCCCTCAGCCGGTCTCGATGAGCGCAGAAAGTCTAGGGGGGGGCCAATGGAGCGTCAAGGCCGCGAAAGGTGGATTTGCGACGTAATCAGCACACCTGAGATTGACACAATGCGTTTTAATGTATTAGCGTGTTAATACATTAATACATCCTTGAGACTCGTGACACTCTCCTACGTCTCGTCCGATCAGCATCACTCACCCTTCGCGTCATGAAAGCACACAAGGTTCTCACACCGCGCCAGGAAGCGTTGGCCGAACGTGCTTTGTTCGCCGCAATCCTCACGCTGAAGACCGTCGAGGAGTGCCGCGCGTTCTTCCGCGATCTGTGTACGCCGGCCGAGCTGCAAGCGCTTGCCGACCGTTGGGCTGTGGTCGGTCTACTGCGCGAAGGCGTTCCTTATCGCGAGATCCACAAGCAAACGGGTGTAAGCGTTACGACGATCGGACGCGTAGCCCGCTATCTCACCAACGGCAATGGCGGTTATGTGCTCGCAGCCGAGCGGCTGAAAGAGCAGCGCGCCGGATGACTCTCATGGACAAGACCAATCGTTTGAAAATCGCTCTACAGAAGTCCGGGCGCTTGACCGACAACTCGCTCGATCTGCTGGTACGCTGCGGCCTGAAATACAGCCGCGGCAAGGATCAGCTCATGTGCTACGGCGAGAACATGCCGCTCGACGTCCTGTTCGTCCGCGACGACGACATTCCGGACCTGGTGCAACAGGATGTCTGCGATCTCGGCATCGTCGGCCTGAACGTCATCGAGGAAAAGCGGCTGGCGTTTCAAGCCAAGGGCATCAGCCCCTTGTTCGAGCAGCTCATGGTGCTCGATTTCGGCAAGTGCCGGTTGTCGATCGCGGTACCCGATGGCACCGAATACAAAGGCGTGAGCTCGCTGCGGGGCAAACGCATTGCGACGACATATCCGAACATCCTCGCCCGCTTCTTGAGAGAGAACGACGTTCAGGCCGAGATCGTGACGCTTTCCGGCTCCGTGGAAATTGCGCCGCGCCTCGGACGCGCCGATTTCATTTGCGACCTCGTGTCGACGGGGTCGACGCTAATGGCCAATCACCTGTGGGAAGCGGAAACCATTCTGGAGAGCCAGGCTGCGCTCATCACGACTCCAGTGCCGGTTTCTCCGGAAAAGCAGGAATGGATCCGTCGCATTCGCCTGCGCATAGACGGCGTTCAGCAGGTAAAGGAAAGCAAGTACATCATGCTCCACGCACCGCGCTCGAAACTTACGGAGATCAAGAAGCTCTTACCCGGCAGCGAAGCGCCGACTGTCGTGCCGCTCGACGGTTCGACCGACAAAGTGGCCGTTCACGCCGTGTGCCGCGAGAATGTGTTCTGGGAGACGCTCGAAAGTCTCAAAGCCGCCGGCGCGAGCGCGATCCTCGTGCTCCCGGTCGAAAAGATGCTGGCGTAATGATCATGCCGCTACCCATCCTCGAATGGTCCCGCCTCTCCCCGTCCGAGCGGCGTAACGCATTGCGACGCCCGGTTCATGCGACAGCCGATGAGATCGAGCGTGCTGTGCGTGCGACGATTGCCGACGTCAGGACACGCGGCGATGCGGCGCTGTTCGAATTGACCAAGAAGTTCGACGGCGTCGCCCTCGACTCGCTCGCGGTTTCCACCGAGGAGTTCGCCGCAGCCGAGAAGACTTTGACTACCGAACAGATTCGCGCGCTCGAACGCGCGATCGAAAACGTTCGCCGCTTCCACGAAGCGCAGCAAAGCGCTCCGATCGTCGTAGAGACCGCACCAGGGGTTGTCTGCGAACGTCACTATCGCGCCATCGACGCCGTCGGTTTGTATGTCCCGGCCGGCGTTGCGCCGCTGCCATCGACCGCCATCATGCTTGCAGTGCCGGCGAAGATTGCAGGTTGCCCCACGAGGGTGATCTGCTCGCCGCCGCGCAAAGACGGACGCGCAGATCCGACCGTGCTCGTGACTGCAAAGCTGTGCGGAATCGATCGTGTCTTCAAGGTCGGCGGCGCACAAGCGATTGCCGCAATGGCCTATGGAACCGAATCGATTCCGAAAGTCGACAAAGTATTTGGGCCCGGCAGCGCGTGGGTCACAGCCGCGAAGATTCTGGTGGCGAACGATCCCGACGGTGCGGCGCTCGATCTGCCTGCAGGTCCATCCGAAGTGCTCGTCGTCGCCGATAGCAGCGCAAATCCGACCTTCGTGGCCGCGGACTTGCTGGCTCAAGCAGAGCACAGCGCAGATGCGCAAGTCATCCTCATCTCGACATCTCGCGAGTTGCTCGACGCCGTGGATGGCGAGCTCGCTGCGCAAATGCGCCGGCTCGGTCGCGAGCGCACGCTACGCGAATCGATTCAACATGCACGTCTGTTCTACGTCGAATCGTTGGAAGCGGCGTTCGAGATCAGCAATCAATACGCCCCCGAGCACTTGATCATTCAGACCGAGCAAGCGCGTTCATGGCTGCCGCGCGTGCGTAACGCCGGCTCCGTGTTCCTGGGTGCCTGGACGCCCGAGACGATGGGCGATTATTGCAGCGGCACGAATCACGTGCTGCCGACTTATGGATTTGCGCGCGCTTACAGCGGCCTATCGCTCGCCGATTTCACGAAGCGCATGACCGTCCAAGAGCTGACGGCCGACGGATTACGCGGCTTGGGGCCGACGGCAGTGACGATCGCGAATATGGAAGGCTTGGATGCTCACGCGAACGCCGTCGAAGTGCGCCTTGCATCTTTGCAAGGATCCCGGTCATGAGCATCTTGCACCTTGCGCGTCCCGACATTCTTTCCTTGCAGCCGTATCAACACGCTGCGTGGGAACCGTCGCTCGAGCGCATGCACGCAAACGAAATGCCGTGGCGCGCCGACGGCGATACGACGCGCGCCGGGCTCAATCGCTATCCTGAGCCGCAGCCCGCCGAGCTGATCGAACACCTGGCGCAGTTGTATGGCGTTGCCCCCGAGCAAGTCCTTGCCGGCCGCGGCAGCGACGAAGGGATCGACTTGGTCGTGCGCGCGTTTTGTCGCGCCGGTCAGGACAGCGTTCTCATCTGCCCGCCGACGTTCGGCATGTACAAAGTCTCTGCGCGGATTCAGGGTGCAGGCGTCGTCGAAGTGCCGCTGATCAAGGACCGCAATTTCGCATTGGATGCGCAGTCCGTGCTCGATGCCTGGAGTCCGAGCGTGAAGCTCGTATTCATCTGCTCGCCGAACAATCCGACTGGCGGACTCATCGATCGCCAGGCAATCGAGCTCTTGTGCGAACGCCTGTCCGATAAAGCGTTGATCGTCGTCGACGAGGCATATATCGAGTTCGCCCGCGCCGAAAGCGTCGTCAAACTGTTGCCCCAATTCCCTAACCTCGTCGTGCTGCGCACGCTGTCCAAAGCCTATGCGCTCGCCGGTGCGCGCTGCGGCGCCCTGATTGCGAGCGCCGAAATCGTGAGCCTGCTGGCGCGAATCATTACGCCCTATGCATTACCGACGCAGACGATCGAGAGCGTGCTTGCCTTTACCGATGCGCAGCATCGGATCGACGCTCGCGAGCGTATTGCTACGATCCTGCGCGAGCGCGACGCGCTCGCCGACCGTCTGCAGTCGCTGCCTGCAATCCGGCGCGTCTATCCCAGCGATGCCAATTTCCTGCTCGTCGAGTGTATAGACGCCGATCAGGTGTTGCGCGCCGCAGCGTCCGTGGGATTGATCGTGCGCGATCCGCGCTCGCAAGTGGGGCTCGGCAACTGCGTGCGCATCTCCGTCGGCGCACCAGAGCAGAACCGTCGCTTGATCCAAAGCATCGAGCGGCTCGCAGGAGTGTCCGCATGAGCGGCAAGAAGGTCTTGTTCATCGATCGCGACGGCACGTTGATCGTCGAGCCGCCGGATCAGCAAATCGACAGCCTCGCCAAGCTCGAGCTCGTCGGAGGCGTCATTCCTGCCCTGCTGAGACTTCGCGATGCCGGCTATACATTCGTGCTCGTCTCGAATCAGGACGGTCGCGGGACGCCGAGCTTTCCCGAACCGGCTTTTCAGGAGCCGCATCGCTTCCTGATGCGGCTGCTCGAATCGCAAGGAATTCGTTTCGAAGCAGAATTCATCTGTCCGCACTTTGCCCACGAGGACTGCGAATGCCGCAAGCCGAAAATCGGGCTGCTGAAAGATTACTTGCGAGAGAATCCGCTCGATCGAGCGAACAGCTACGTCATCGGCGACCGACAAACCGACATGGAGCTCGCACGCAACCTCGGTATCCAGGGCTTGCAGATTGGAAGCTCGCCTGACGCGACATGGGGGGCGATCGCCGATCGGTTGACGCGTATCGAGCGTCGCGCACGCGTGAGCCGTAAGACGAAGGAAACAGACATCGAAGTGGTCGTGAACCTCGATCGCGAAACGCCGATTCGGGTCACGACAGGTCTCGGCTTCTTCGATCACATGCTGGAACAGATCGCCAAACACGGCGGCTTTTCGCTCGAGCTCACGTGCAAGGGCGACTTGCACATCGACGAGCATCACACGGTCGAGGACTGCGCGCTCGCGCTCGGCGAGGCCCTGAAGAATGCGCTGGGCGACAAGCGCGGCATCCATCGCTATGGATTCCTGCTGCCGATGGACGAATCGCTCGCGCAAGTGGCCATCGACCTTTCGGGGCGCGCATACAGCGTCTTCGACGGCAAGTTCGGCCGCGATTCCGTCGGCCAGTTGCCGACCGAGCTCGTGCCGCACTTTTTCAGATCGCTCGCCGATACGCTCGGCGCGGCGATCAACATCAAGGTCCAAGGCGAGAACACGCATCACATGATCGAAGCGTGTTTCAAGGGCGTCGGCAGAGCCCTGCGTCAGGCGATCCGCATCACGGACAGCGAGCTGCCGAGCACGAAGGGCACGCTGTAATGACGCGCTTGGCCATCATCGACAGCGGCGGCGCGAACATAGCGTCGTTGCAATATGCGGTGGAGCGGCTCGGTATCGAATCCGAGCTGACGACCGATCCTGCGAAATTGCAGGCCGCAAGCCATGTGATGCTTCCAGGCGTCGGAGCCGCGTCGGATTGCATGGCGCGCCTCGAAAGCGCCGGTCTCGTCGATACGATCCGCAATCTCGCGCAGCCCGTGCTTGGCATCTGCGTCGGCATGCAGCTCCTGTTCGAATCTTCGGAAGAAGGCGGTGTCGCTTGTCTCGGCCTGCTTCCCGGGCGTGTGAGACACCTCCGCGTCAGCGAGGATCTTCCGGTGCCTCACATGGGCTGGAATCAGCTCGAGCTGCATCGCGATTCGCCGCTACTGAAAGACATCAAGTCCGGCGACTACGTCTACTTCGTACACAGCTATGCCGCTCCGGCGTCCGATTTCGCGTTGGCGACGACGGAATACGGCGAGCGCTTTGCGGCGATCGTGCAACGCGGCAACGTGTTCGGCGTGCAGTTCCATCCCGAGCGATCTGCAAAGGTCGGCGCGCAACTGTTGAAGAACTTTCTGGAATTGCGATGAACGCGAGCATCGAGCCTGCGGCTGCATCGACGATGGAACTGATTCCGGCCATCGATCTGAAAGAAGGCCGGTGCGTGCGGCTCTTCAAGGGCGACTTTTCGGCGGAAACCGTCTACTCGAACGATCCGATGACGATCCTCGAGCGCTATCGAGCGCTCGGCGCAAGCACCGTGCACGTCGTCGATCTCGACGGCGCACGCGACGGCAGCCAACCGAATCGCGAGATCATCGTCGAGATGGCGAAACGTCGATCCGTGCGACTGCAAGTCGGCGGCGGCTTGCGAACGCTCGAACGCATCAAACGCTTGCTGGACGACGGCATCGATCGCGCAGTCGTCGGCAGCGTCGCCGTCACCTCTCCCGACGAAGTGCTGGCCTGGATGGGTGAAATCGATCCGAGCAAGCTCGTGCTAGCGTTCGACGTCCGCATCGACGAGCGAGGCGAGCCGATATTGACGACGCACGGCTGGCAGAAGACGAGCGATGTCAGTCTCTGGAACGCAGTCGAGCATTTCCTGCCGCGCGGATTGATGCATGTGCTTTGTACCGACGTATCGCGCGACGGCGCACTGACTGGGCCGAATTGCGATCTGTACGCCCAAGCCGTGCATCGTTTTCCGGAGATCCGCTGGCAGGCGTCCGGCGGCATCGCAAACGCAAACGATCTTCATGCGCTCCGGCGAATCGGCGTTGCCGCGGCCATCAGCGGCAAGGCGATGCTGGAGAACAAACTTTCGACCGAGGAGTTGCGGCCATTCTTGCCAAACGCATCATACCCTGCCTCGACGTAAGAGACGGGCAAGTCGTCAAGGGTGTGCGCTTTCGTGACCACGTCGTCGTGGGCGACATCCTCGAGCTTGCGCAGCGTTACCGCGACGAAGGCGCCGATGAGCTCGTGTTCTACGACATCACGGCAAGCCCCGACGGTCGCTCGGTCGATCGCAGCTGGATTCGACGCATTGCGCGAATTCTCGACATCCCGTTCTGCGTCGCTGGCGGCATCCGCAGCGTCGCCGATGCCGAGGAAGTGCTCGGAGAAGGCGCGGAGAAAATTTCGGTCAACTCTCCCGCCCTCGCCGATCCGGAGCTGATCACACGACTCAGTCAACGGTTCGGCGCACAATGTGTCGTCGTCGGCATCGACAGCCTACGCGACGGGGACGACTACTATGTCTATCAGTTCACCGGCGATCCCAGCCGGACCCGCAATACCGCGCGACGCACCCTCGACTGGGTACGCGAAGTCCAGGAACGCGGCGCCGGCGAGATCGTGTTGAATTGCATGGGGAGCGACGGTGTGCGGC
>DATCLP010000194.1:0-4926 GCA_036563855.1 Steroidobacteraceae bacterium
GCAGTGCGCCGGCTGACTCAGGATGTGCGCGACCGCGACGATCAGATCGCCGCGCTGAACAAGGAGTTGCAGCGTTTAGAGCAGCGGCTCGGCGGCGTGTCCGAGGAGCGGCTCGCGCTGCAGCGCCGGGTCGATGCGCAGGAACGGCTGCGTGCGAATGTCGCCCGCATCGAAGCCAGCTTCAGTCCGAGCGAGGCGCGCGTGTACCGGCAGGGCGACGATGTCGTGATCTCGCTCACCGGCATCAATTTTCCGACGGGCCGCAGCACGATCGATGCGAGCAACGCGGCGTTGCTCGCGAAAGTTCGCGATGCGCTCGCGCTCTTCCCGGATGCATCGATCGTCGTCGAAGGTCATACCGATTCGCAGGGCTCGGACTCGACGAATCTCATCCTTTCGCAAGATCGCGCCGATGCCGTGAAGCAATACATCGTGTCGAACTTCGGCTACAACCCGGAGCGGATCAGCTCCATCGGCTACGGAGAGGCGCGTCCCGTCGCTACGAACGACACGGCGGAAGGCCGTGCGCGCAATCGGCGTATCGATCTGGTGATTCGTACGGCGCCGATCCATTGAGCGCCGCGCGTCGTGGCGCTGTCAGCTAGCGCGCAGCTTCGATTGCGGCCAACCCGCCTTTCAACGAATACGCGTTGACAAAGCCGTGCTCGCGCAAGTGCTCGGCCGCGGCGCGGCTGCGCGCACCTCGCGCGCAGACGAGCAGGTAGCGCTCGTCGCGCCGTAGCCCATCGCTGTCCGCGAGCAATTGCGCCAGCGGAATATGCAGCGAGGGAGCCTGGGAGATAGGCTGGGTGCTCACTTCCTCGGGCTCGCGAATATCGATCACCTTGAAGCCCGCGCTCACGGCAAGACCGAGCTCGGGGAATGTCACTTCGAGATCGGCGTGTTTGCGAACGGACTCGATGCGGGGTTGATGATTGCATTCCGCGCGCCGCTGGGTGCGAAGCTTCCGTTGTTCGAGCGTCATCAGGTCGACCAAGAGCATTTGCTTCGACAATCCGGGCAGGCCGAGCAGGAGCTTCATTGCTTCGAGCGCCTGCAGCGTGCCGAATATGCCGGGCACAGGACCTAGCACACCCGCTTCCGCGCAGTTGCCGACGAGTCCATCGCGTGTCGCGTCCGGCCAAAGACAGCGCAGGCACGCCGAGTCGTCTTGCGCGCGGTAGACCAGGAGCTGTCCTTCATATTGATAAACGCTCGCGAAGATCGCCGGTTTGTGCGCGGCAAGCGCGGCGTCGTTGACGAGAAACTTCGTCGCGAAGTTATCCGAGCACTCGATGACGAGATCGTAGTCGTCGAGCAGACGCAGAGCGTTCTCTGCAGTGAAGCGCTCGACGATCGCGCGAGCATCGACTTCGGGATTCAATGCGCGCAAACGCTCCGCTGCAAGCGGTGCCTTCGGCTTGCCGACATCCGCGAGGGAATACAACGTTTGGCGATGCAAATTGCTCGCATCGAGCGTATCGCTGTCGACGATGCCGATCGTGCCGATGCCAGCGCCGGCAAGGTAGGTGAGCACAGGAACGCCGAGCCCGCCTGCGCCGATCACGAGCACGCGCGCAGCGCGCAGTTTCGCCTGGCCCGCTTCGCCGACTTCGCGGAGAAGGATTTGGCGAGAGTAGTCAGGGGCTACGGGAGACGGGCTACGGGCTACGGTTAGAGGTGCGGATGTGCGTTGCTCAGATTCGGTTGCAAGTGAAGTGTTCGGTGCGTGGGCACACGTTGCGTGTACCGGGTCTTTCTGGCCGTGGTTCGTCGCTCGTGGCCCGTCGCCCAAATTCTTGCCGTCGTCCGTGGCCCGCCGCCCGTGGCCCTCATGGTCATGCTCATGACTATGCTGCGAACATCGTTCGCAGTTCACCCATCCCGAATCGCCGTTGACGTAGTGCTCCTTCTTCCAGATCGGGACGCGATGTTTCACTTCGTCGATGATGTAGCGGCACGCGGCGAAGGCTTCGGCACGGTGGCGCGCGCTGACGCCGACCCAAACGGCGAGATCGCCGATGGCTAGCGAACCGATGCGGTGCACGCAAGCGGCTCGCAACACGTCGAATCGTTCGATCGCTTCGCGAACGATGCGCTCGCCCTCCTTGATCGCGAGCGATTCGAACGCCTCGTACTCGAGGCGCGTAACTTCCTGGCCTTCATTGTGGTTGCGCACCCAACCTTCGAAGGCCGCATAGCCGCCTGCTGCGGGATCTTCTAGCTGAACCCGTAGCGATGCCGGATCGATGACTTCGTGGCTGAAGCTGAACAGTTTCATCCGCCTGCCACCGGTGGAATGAAGACGACGGTATCGCCGCTCGCCAACGGCGCATTCCAATCGCGGAAATCGTCATTGACCGCGACTTTCAGTTGCTGCTGCGGGAGCTTGAATGGGTAGCGAGCTTGCAGCTCGCGGTACAACTCTTCGGGCGTTGCAGCGAACGTTTCGAGCGTCTCTTCGCTGCGTCCGGCTTGCTCGCGAAACAGCGCGTAATACTGCACGCGCAGCTTGCGGCGTTGCGCATCGCCGCTGCGCTCGGCGCCGGCGGCACTTCCGGATGCGGACTGCAGAAGCTCGCGCGCCGCACGATACTCCTCGCCCGTATTGATGTTGTCGAGCGCGCGCGCATCGGGCAGATCGAGCAATTTCACGCTCGCACTCATCAGGAACTTCCGCGGACAGCGCTTATCCTCTCCGATGTAACGAAGCAGCGGCTCGCGTGCTGCGGGTTCCCAAATCGCGCAGAGCGGTTCGGGCAAGCCGTCGTGCGCACTCCGATATGCAGTTGCAATTGCCTGGAGGTCGCGCTGCTCGATCAAGCGAGTCAACACGTCGCGAGTGATGAATGGAAGATCGCATGCGACGACGAGCCATGCGGCCTTGGGGTGTTGCTGAAGGGCTGCGGAAATGCCGGCTATCGGTCCGACGCCGGGCTGTAGGTCGACGACTTGCGGAAACTTCGCACGGGTCGGCTCGTCGCGCTGATCGGGCCGCACCGAAACGAATGTGGCGGTGCAGTGCTCTGTAACGAGATCGAACGTCCATTCGAGCTGGGTGCGGCCGTGATAGGCGAGGGCAGCCTTATCGCGGCCCATGCGCGTGCTGGCGCCGCCAGCGAGCACGAGTCCGAACAGCGGGGGTAAGGGCATGGCAATTTGACCGACAGCGAAGATTCAGCAGATCCGGATGATAGCCGCGGCCGTCCAGGCGCGCAGTATGGATAGGTGAATAGGGGAAGGGGAAAAGAGCATAGGGAAAAGGGATTTTGTCCAATCTTCAGCGTTATAGCCAGCTGGGCATAGCGGTGCGCTCCTTCCCCTCAGGCACCGGGTTAAGCGGATCGGAGAAAGAATGGGAAAGGTAGTTGGTGCTGCTTTCCCTTTTCCTCTTTTCCTATTCCCTACCACCGGCCACGTAGTGGCCGGAACGCCCGCCCGATTTCTCGAGCAGGCGTGTGGGGCCGATCACGATCTCGTGGGACAGGGCCTTGCACATGTCATAAATCGTCAGGGCCGCAACGCTAGCACCGGTCAGCGCTTCCATCTCGACACCGGTCTTACCGGTAACGGACGCCGTGCAGCGTACGACCGCCTCGTCGCCTTCCATGTCGATCGTGACCTTGCAATTCTCCAACCCCAGAGGATGACAGAACGGAATCAGCTCGTGCGTTCGCTTCGCACCCATCACGCCGGCAATGATCGCCGTCTGAAACACCGGCCCCTTCGACGAATTGAACCCCTGCGACCGCAACGCCTCAGCGACATTCGCAGGAAACCGCACGCGCGTCTCCGCAACGGCCACGCGTTTCGTCGCCGCCTTGTCCCCGACGTCGACCATCGTGGGATTGTTGGAGGGATCGATGTGCGAAAAACCCATAATTGAGAATGGAGAATTGAGAATTATGGAGGCGAGAACCGAGCTTGAGTGAACAAGCAGATTTTAGTAACTGGGACTGAGCAAGCGCTCAGCGCGCGCGTCCTCTGCAATTCTCCATTCTCAATTCTCAATTCTCAATTGCATCGGCGGCGTCAGCCGCCGATGTAGTACATCTCGATCTTCTTCACCGGCTGCTCCGAGCTGCGGATCGCTTGGCGCAGCTCGCTGTAGCGGTCGCCGCGATTCATCCAGGTCGTGCGGATGATGTCGAGCAGCTCTTCGTCGCTCGCGCCGCTGCGCATCGGGCCACGCAGGTCGGTACCGTGAGTAGCGAACAAGCAGGTGTAGAAGATGCCTTCGGAAGATAGGCGGGCGCGCGTGCAGTCGCCGCAGAACGGATTCGAGATGGAGGAGATGAATCCGATTTCGCCTGCGCCGTCGTCGAACGCATAGCGTTCGGCGACTTCGCCTCGGTAATTTTCGCGTACCGGATGCAGTGGCCAACGCTCCGCAATTCGCTGTAGCAGCTCCCGCGACGGCACGACGCGATCCATGTTCCAGCGGTTGCGATTGCCGACGTCCATGTATTCGATGAATCGCACGATCACGCCGGTACCGCGGAAGTGCTCGACGAGATCGAGCGCAGTGTGATCGTTGATTCCGCGTTCGATCACGGCGTTGATCTTGATGGGCGTGAGTCCGGCATCTTGCGCGGCCTTGATGCCTTCGAGCACGCGATCGCGCTCGGCGAATCCGCCGCTCATCTGTTTGAAGAGCTCCGGATCCAGCGTGTCGAGACTGACGGTGATGCGATGCAAGCCGTTTGCTTTGAGCTCGGCGGCGTGCTGAGCGAGCAGTACGCCATTCGTCGTGAGCGCCACATCTTGCACGCCCTCGAGCACGGTCAGCTCGCCGACGAGCTCGGCGATGTTCGGACGCAAGAGCGGCTCGCCGCCCGTCAGGCGCACCTTGCGAACGCCGAGCTGTACGAAGAGTCGCGTCAGTCGAGTGATCTCATCGAACGAAAGACGTTCGCTGGATTTCAG
>DATCLP010000195.1:0-4253 GCA_036563855.1 Steroidobacteraceae bacterium
CTGCTTGGCTGCGCGCGTCGTGCCGAACCACGTGTCGTTCGAAAGCGCAACGAACAAAGCGCGTCCTTTGGCTTGCGCAGCCGCTCGTGCCACGTACGGGGCCGCCGTCGTCTCGTAGCAGATCAATGGCACGAGCGTGATGTCGCCGACGGCGAAGGCGCGCGGACCGTCGCCGGGCGTCACCTCATCGAAGAATTCTCCGAGATATGCTGCAAGCGCATCGCGCACGATGGGAAAGGTCTTTGCTGCCGGCAGATACTCGCCGAAAGCGATGCGCTCGACCTTGCGGTAACGATCGGTCAGCGTGCCGTTCGCAACGAGCGCTGCCGTATTGAACACGGCAGGTTGCGGTTGAGCGTCAATTCGTTCCATGTCCTGGAAGATGACGGGAGCTCCTATGCGCTCGAACTCGCGCTCGAAGCTCGTGCGAACGAGTTGGCGGTCGAAGAATCCGCGATAGCGCGATTCGGGCCATACGATGATCTGCGCGCCGCGCTCCGCGAGCTGCTCGGTCAAGGCGAGCTCGAGCGGATACGTGTAAGCGAACCCTGCCCGCGGTTCGGGGATCGATGCGCTCGGCGGATCGTTGGGTTGCACGACCCCGACGCGCAGCGTTGGTGATCCTTCGAGCCGCTCTTCCCAATTCTGAAGCGCGCGGATTCCGTAGCCGAACCAGCCGGCTGCGAGAACCAATGCAATGGCGAGCGCGATGCGGTCCGAGCGCCTCAAGGGCCTGGCAAGAAGCACATACATGGCTGCATTGCCCAGTGCAATCAGAGCATCGAGCCCGTAAACGCCGGTGAGCTCGATGCCCTGTAAGGCGTGCGCGAATTGAACCTGCGTCTGTCCGAGCTTGATTTCGATGGGCATCGGCAACAGAGCAAAGGCGCTCGCAAGCAAGATCGGCCATGAGAGGAGCTCGTGAAGCTTGGTGCGCAGGGAAACCCATCGGAACAGCAATGCCGGCAGTGCGATGAGGTGCGCACCGTAGAGCCAGGCGAGCGCGGCAATGGACGCACTTCGCAACGGGCCGTAGCCCTTCAGGTTTGCGACGAACTCGGCCAACCAATAGCTGCCCACCGCCTGCATCACGAGGCCAGCGACGAGTCCTAACGCGTATGCACGCGGAAGACTCGTCTCGCGCAAAGCGAACAGCAGCGGCACGAAGGCGACCCAGGCGAGCGGATAGAACATCGGGTCGAGAAACGCGAGTGCCGCAGCCATGCCCGAGGTAGCTGTCAAGGTCAATCGCTTGTTCATGCCGGCGGATACGGCTGCTGCAAGCGGAATGTCACGAGCAGGGCTCATGGAAACCGCGCCATCTTCGAGTCGAGCTCGGCTTGCACACGCTCGCGCTCGGAAGTTTTCTGCGCCTCGGTGAGCGTCGCGTCGCCTTCGATACGCCGCAACGTCAGTGTGTACTCGGCAAGCGTCTCTTCCTTGCCGAAGAGCGCATCGGCTTCCAAGGGAAAGTGCTCGCGGCGCAGGGCTCGCAGCCTCGACCAGCGTTCGACTTCCTGCTCGAGCGTTTCGGGCTCCAGCGCGAACAGCAGATCGTTCGCCGCCAGTCGATACGCCGCATAGCGAGCGAACAGCGAAAAGAATTCCCTGCCGGCCGGTTCGGGCAAGCTTTTCTCGATGAGCAGCCGATAGCGCTCCATCGTTTCGGACGCGAGCGGACGATCTGCCGGAACGTGGGCGAGCGAGCGAGATAGGGCTGCTTCCAGAGCGCTGTCGACAACCAAGCGTCCCCCGTCCGCCAGCATTAGGCGCTCGAGCGCGCGCTCCAACTCCGCAGAATTAACGAGCTCAGCCGGTCGTAGCTGCGGCGGTGCCACGAACTCGCCGCGCCCGGCTTCGCGTGTTCCCTGTTCGTAATCCAGGCCTGCAAACACGGCCGCCAACGCCAAGAAGACAGCCACCGCGATGCGTTGGACGAGTAGCTGCGTTTCCGGGGCAAGTCGGTCGTGTGTTTTTTTCATGGTCCTCGCGGGCGTAGCGGTCTCACGCAATAAGACAACCTCAGCCTCGGCTCGAGCGCCAGTGCACGAGCTTCCCGAAGCGCCTCATTTTGGTCGCTCGTGTGATATTCGGCGATTCTTCGTGCTACCTAGAATCCTTGGGTCCTTGCGGAAGCGCTCCGGGGGATGCGGCTCCTTGAGAGCCGCTCGGACCAACAATGCTTCGAGCGCCGTCACCGCGCTCACACAACAGGGGCCCACCATGAAGTCGACATTCCTTTCTCGCAGGAAGACGGTGGTCGCCGCGATCGCCACCGTGATGATTACTTCTTCGTTCGCCATCACGCCGGGCGGCGGCGATCCTTCGTCGCGCTATGCGTCGGCCGGTCCGTTTGCGGTCACGCAGCAAGCGGGCGGCACAAGCTGCACGATCTATCGGCCGACCAATCTGACGAGCGGTCATCCGATCATCTTGTGGGGCAACGGTACCGGCGCATCGCCGAGCACGTACGCTTCCGGGTTACGCCATTGGGCTTCTTACGGATTCGTCGTCGCCGCTGCGAACACGTCGAATGCCGGCACCGGCTCCGAGATGCTCGGCTGCCTGAACTGGCTCGCGAACTCGAGCTTGCGCGGCGCGCTGGATCTGAATCGTGTAGCCACGTCGGGGCATTCGCAAGGCGGCGGCGGATCGATCATGGCGGGTCGCGATTCGAGAATCGACGCGACTGCGCCGATCCAGCCATACATCTTGGGACTCGGCCACCAAACCTCCTCGCAATCGCAACAGCGAGGCCCAATGCTCCTGCTTTCCGGTAGCAGCGACATCATTGCCGGACCGACGCTCAATCAGGCGCCGGTATTCGCGCGAGCGAACGTTCCGGTGTTCTGGGCGACGCGCTCGGGAGCGAGCCACTTCGAACCCGTCGGCGATTTCGGCGATTTCCGCGGCATCACGACGGCGTGGTTCCTCTATCAGCTACGCGGCGATGCGCAGGCCGCGGCGCTGTTCACCGGTCAATGTCAGATGTGCAGCGCAAGTGGTTGGAGCGTGCAACGCAAAGGCTTCTGATCGCCTGTTGGCTGCTGCGAATCTTTGCCTCGAAACCGCAACGCCGGCGGTGAAAGCCGCCGGCGTTCGCGTGCGCTCAACTCATTGGCTCCGGCGGGGGTGGTGGATCCTCGGGGAGCGGGATGAATTCTTGATCGTCTCCGACAGGCAGCGGCATGCGTAGCGCGCGCCAGTCCGCTTTCGCGCGATCGATGCGTTCCTTGCTCGATGAGACGAAATTCCAATCGATGAAGCGCTGACCGATCGGCCCGCCGCCTAGCAGCATGACGGTCGCGGATTCGGCCGCCTGTACGTCGGCTGTGGTCTTCGGCACGAGCACCGCCATCTGGCCTGCTTCGAGCATCGTCGAGCCGACGGTTGCGCGACCGGCGGCGACGAACACGGCGCGCTCGGTGTAGCGATCCGGAAGCACAATGTTTGTGCCCGCGGGCATTTCAGCGTGTGCATAGAACAGCGGCGAGTACGTTGGGACCGGACTCTTGCGGCCGAATGCTTCGCCTGCAATCAGTTTGAGCTTCGCGCCATTCTCATCCCAGCTCGGCAGGTCCGCCGAATCGACGTGAAAGAATGCGGGCTCGATCTCCTCATGTTCGATCGGTAGAGCGACCCAAGCTTGAATGCCGTGCATCGGACCGCCGCGCTCGCGCATCGTGTCGAAGCGTTCCGAATGTGTGATACCGCGGCCGGCCGTCATCCAGTTCACTTCGCCAGGGCGGATCACTTGGTGGTAGCCGAGGCTGTCTCGATGCACGAGCTCGCCGACGAATAAATACGTAATCGTCGCGAGCCCGATATGCGGGTGCGGACGAACGTCGGTGCTCTTCGGGATCTGAGGCGGAAACGTCGTCGGACCGATGTGATCGAAGAAAATGAACGGTCCGACCATACGATGTTTCGACCATGGCAAGACTCGGCCGACCTCGAGCCCGCCGCCCAAGCTACGACGCCGAGAGTCGATCACGAGGTCAACCGAGGGGTGTGGGTTTGTTGAGCTCATCGAGACCTCTAAAGTCGTGACTCGTGCCGTGTCTCATGCAGCTTATCAGCAGACGAGCGCCGGCAGAGTCCGTTCTTCATGCAGGGGGAGGGAAATTCGCGGCTCGTTGCAGTAGGCTGCAAGCCATGGCTCGATCTCGCCGCGGGCGACCGCCTCACGACGACGTGCTGACGCCCGCTGAATGGCGGATCGTACATGCCGTACAGCACGGGATGTCGAATCG
>DATCLP010000196.1:0-3547 GCA_036563855.1 Steroidobacteraceae bacterium
GTCGTGAAGCGGCCGAGACTGAAGCGCAGCGAGCTTTGTGCGAGCTGATCGTCTCGGCCGAGCGCCCGCAAGACATACGAACCCTCGTCGGAACCGGAGGAACAGGCGGCTCCCGTCGATACGGCAAGCTCGCGCAAGGCGAACTGAAGGCTCTCGCCCTCCACGCCATGAAAGCTGACGTTCAAGATGTTCGCGACGCGCTGCTCAGGATCGCCATTGAGATCCACGGCGCCGACTGCTCGGATGCCTTGCCATAGACGGTCGCGTAACGAACGCAAACGCGCTGCGTCGGCCTCACGCTCGCTCGTCGCAAGCGCAAAGGCAGCGCCCATGCCGACGATCTGATGCGTGGGCAATGTGCCGGAACGCAAACCGCCTTCTTGTCCGCCGCCGTAAAGCAACGGTCGCAAGGCAAGCGGAGGCGTCTTGCGCACGTACAGAGCACCGACGCCCTTCGGGCCGTAAACCTTGTGCGCCGTCATGGAGAGCAAGTCGATCTGCATCGCTTCGACGTTCACGTCGACTTTTCCGATGCTCTGCGCGGCGTCGACGTGCAAGAGGACGCCGCGTTCGCGGCATAACCGGCCGACGGCGCCTACGTCCTGAATCACGCCGATCTCGTTGTTCACGTGCATCAGCGAGACGAGCAGCGTATCGGGCCGCAATGCTTCGGCGATTTGCTCGGGCGTGACGATGCCGTTCGGCTGCGGTTTCAGATACGTGACGGTAAAGCCCTGACGCTCGAGCTGCTTCAAAGGATCGAGCACCGCCTTGTGCTCGGTCTTCGACGTAACGATATGTCGTCCCTTATCGGCATGGAGCAGCGCGACACCGAACAAGGCAAGGTTGTTCGATTCCGTCGCCCCCGAAGTCCAGACGATCGACTGAGGTTGCGCACCGATCGCGCTTGCGACTTGGGCGCGCGCCTTCTCGACCAATGCACGCGCTCTTCGCCCGAGCTCGTGGCCCATCGACGAAGGATTACCGTGCGTATCGGCGGCCTGTAGACACTCGATCATCGCTTGCGCCACGCGCGGATCGACCGGCGTCGACGCGGCGTAATCGAGATAGATACATGAATGCGTCATGAGCCCTCGGTACGCACGCGATCGGATTCGGCAGGTTGCGACGTCGCTGCGGCGTTCGGCGTCTGCGCGCTGCGTTGGTTTCCCGCGCGCTTCGGCGGCAATGCCGGCCGCCTGCGGCCCTGAACGGCCGTCAGAATGCCGCGAAGGATGTTGATCTCATTCTGATCCAGGCGCGCGCGATTGAACAAACGACGGATCCGGGCCATCAAGTGGCCGCTGCCGGTGCGATCTCGGAAGTCGATGTAGTCCAGCACTTCCTCGATGTGCCTATAGAGGCGCTCCATCTCCGTAGCGGTCGCCAACGGCACTTCCAACGGAGGCTGTGCCGGCGCACCTGGGCGGATGGCCAGCCAGATCTCGTAGGCCATCACTTGTACCGCCATCGCCAAGTTCAGCGAGCTGTAATCGGGATGCGTAGGAATCGTCACGAGACGATGACAGCGCGCGAGCTCCGCGTTCGTGAGGCCGATACGCTCGGAGCCGAACACGACCGCGACATCGTTGGTTTGTGCGGCCATCGCGATTTCCTGTGCGCATTCTCTGGGCTCGAGCAGATCGAACGACAAATGCCTCGAACGGGCGCTCGTACCCACTACGAGGCCGCATTCTTCAATCGCATCCTCGAAACGTTCGTGGACGCGGGCTGCTTCGAGCACGTCCTCCGCACCGGACGCGCGTGCCGTCGCTTCCGAGTTGGGGAAATAACGCGGGCGAACCAAGTGCAGATCGGTCAGGCCCATGTTCTTCATCGCGCGTGCAGCCGCACCGATATTGCCCGGATGCGCAGGGTCGACGAGAACGATTCGGATCGGCATGAGGACGATTGGCGAACGTGGTGCGCCTACGGGCGCAGCGACATAGGGTACTGAATGATACCGCGGGGCGCTGCCCGCCTCGTCATACCGACCTCAACCGGCTATCCTTGCAGACCTTCGCCGTCCGTCATCTTGGCGGACGCTCGCTCTTTGCCACTTTCGTCGCTCCGAGGATTGCATGCAACCGTTGTTGAACATTGCCGTCCGTGCCGCCCGCCGCGCAGGCGAGATCATCGTTCGCGGAATGAACCGGCTGCACCAACTCGATGTGCGCGCGAAAGGACAGAACGATTTCGTCACAGAAATCGACATGGCGGCCGAGCGCGACATCATCCAGACGATTCGTAGGCACTACCCCGACCATGCCGTGCTCGGCGAGGAAACCGGTTCGAGCGGCGACAGCGAATTCGTGTGGATCATCGATCCGCTCGATGGCACGACGAATTTCCTCCACGGCTTTCCGCAATTCGCCGTGTCGATCGCCGTCCAGCGACGCGGGCGCATCGAGCATGGCGTCGTATACGATCCGCTTCGCCAGGAGCTTTTCACGGCCTCGCGCGGCGAAGGCGCGCAGCTCGACGGCCGGCGCATCCGCGTCAGCGGTCATACGAGCCTCGAGCGTGCGCTGATCGGCACGGGATTCCCCTATCGCACGAACCTGCACTGGCTCGACAGCTACCTGGCGATGCTGAAAGCGGTCATGCAGAGAACGGCCGGCATCCGTCGGCCCGGCTCGGCCGCGCTCGATCTAGCTTATGTCGCAGCCGGACGCCTCGATGGATTCTGGGAGCTTGGATTGTCCGCATGGGATACCGCCGCCGGCAGTTTGCTGATCACTGAAGCGGGCGGATTGGTCGGCACGCTCACGGGCGGCGAATATACGCAAGGCGGTCACATCGTCGCCGGCACGCCGAAAGTGTATCCATTGTTGTTGGAAGTGCTTGCACCGCACGTGCCCCCTGAGCTCCGTTCCTAGAGCGCCTTGCTCTCGCTTTTGGTGCAAGCGTTCGCTACATTCGGTGCGCCCATTCAGGGGGATCAGTTCCGTCCGATGCCGAATCCGGTACTACAATCGAACGGCGACGCTTAGCTCGCTCTGGCAGCAGCGATCGTCGAGACAATAAAGGAACAGGCCAGTGAACGTATTTCGCACCAAGCCGATTGCTCCTTCGCCCCATGTCGACGCCGGCGAGCCCGTCGAAGGCTCGCTCGAAGGCGAAGTCACATTGAAGCGCGTGCTCACCGCGCCGCAGCTCGTGTTGCTCGGAATCGGCGCGATCATCGGCGCCGGTATCTTCGTGTTGACCGGCCAAGCGGCGGCCTTTCACGCAGGACCTGCAGTGACGCTGAGCTTCGTGCTCGCAGGCTTCGCGTGCGCGCTCGCCGGACTTTGCTATGCCGAGTTCGCAGCGATGCTGCCCGTCTCCGGTAGCGCGTATTCGTACTCCTACGCGACGCTCGGCGAAATCGTCGCGTGGTTCATCGGCTGGAACCTCGTGCTCGAGTATCTGTTTGCGGTGGCAACGGTCGCAGTCGGCTGGTCCGGATATCTGAACGGTCTGCTCGCCTCGATCGGCTCCTACTTCGGTGTGTCGCTCGCGATTCCCGATGCACTGGCCTCCGCCCCGCTGACCTATGCTAATC
>DATCLP010000197.1:0-4812 GCA_036563855.1 Steroidobacteraceae bacterium
GGTGCATACCAGTCGCACGTCCATTCCCAAACGTTGCCGATCATGTCGTACAGTCCGAAGCCATTCGGCGGAAATGCGCGCACGGGAGACGTGCGCTCCCAACCGTCGAGCAACAAATTGCGCCATGGAAATTCGCCCTGCCAATAATTGGCGAGCATCGCACCGTCGGGCGCGAGCTCATCGCCCCATGCATACTCGGCATCCTCGAGCCCGCCGCGCGCCGCGTATTCCCATTCCGCCTCCGTCGGTAGCGCCTTGCCTGCCCATGCGGCATAGGCTTCGGCATCGCAGTAAGCGATGTGCACCACAGGATGCTCTTCGAGATCGCGAATCGAGCTGTCCGGGCCCAATGGATGACGCCAGTTCGCGCCGGGACGGAATTTCCAACAGTCGAGCACATCGGCGACTGAAAGTGCCGGGTCAGGCGGTTCGAACACGAGAGATCCCGGCACGCTCGCGTAGCTCGGTGCACCAGGGATTGGTCCGACGCCTCGTTCGGCGAGCGTGCGGTAGCCCGTTGCCTCCACGAATGCCGCGAACTGTCGGTTCGTCACCGGCGTCTCGTCGATCCAAAACCCATCGACGCGAACGCGCCGGCGCGGGCGCTCCTCCGGGTAGAAGCGGTCCGAACCCATCGTGAACTCGCCGCCCGGCAGCCGGCGCATGCCGCGCAACCGCGCTGCGCGTTCGTTCATCGGCTCAGCTCCTTCTTGCCCCTGGGCCCTGGTAGACAGGCGATTCCGGAGTGTAAGTCCCCTTCAAGACGAGGCTCAGATAGCGAGCCGCCGTGCGCACATACTCGTCGGCTCGAGGATCGACGATGGCGCGCTCGATGGAGTCGAGCGCAGCCGATGCCGCAGGGCCGATCCACGTCAACGCGTCGAGTGCCTGGAGGCGAATGCGCTGGTGTTTCTCCGAATCGAGCACCTTGCTCAGATAGCGGACCGAAGGTTCAGGCTCGGCGATCCATGTCAACGCCTCCGCCGCCACGATACGAACAGAGGGCGATGGATCCTCGTTCAAACAGCGTCGCAACGGCTCGAGAGCATCGTTGGCCAGTTTGCGCAGCATCAGCAATCCTTGCGCTGCCCAATACCGGATCACGTCATTGTCGTCCCTTAGTGCCGCAATGAGCCGAGGAACATTTTCCGGTTTTCTTTGAATAGCGGTTGCAGCGAGCGCCATGATGCGGCGGAGCGGATAGGCATTCGGCACCCTGCTGTTTTCGTAGCCCTCGAGCGGCGATCCTTCGGGAATGAAGCCGTTGTCGTTGACGGCGAGCATGTGCTCGTCGAGCGCCGTGCGCATCGCATCGATTCGCTGTCGATGCTCTGGAGCGTCGATCAGATTGTTCAGCTGATCCGGATCGGCGACGAGGTCGTAGAACTCTTCCGCGGGTTTCTCCCGCCAGAAACGTTCTTGCTGTTCGTTGAGACGGCCGGCGCGATACGCCGTTTCCCAAGCGCGATAACCGTTCGCCTGCCACGCATATGCGATGTGCTGTCCATAGATACGATGCGGCAGGTAATTCCGAATGTAGCGATAACGCTCGTCACGGACCGTGCGGACCATGTCGTAACGCTCGTCCATGCGATTACGCATGCCGAACGCATAGCGCTGTTGCCTGCGCGCACGGCCGATGAGCGATGTTCCGTGCATATGCGATGGCGGTGTCAGACCCGCGAGCGCGAGCACGGTCGGCGCGAGGTCGGTAAGCATCACCGGCTCGGTCACGACGCTCCCCGCCGGCGCGCTTGCAAGGTGCGCCCACTTCTCCGGCGTACGCACGATCAGCGCGCAGCGCAGACCTTCGTCATAACAGTACCGTTTCGAGCGCGGCAATGCGCCGCCGTTGTCGGAGTAGTAGAAGACGATCGTATCTTCGGCGACGCCATCCTCCTCGAGCTCGGCAAGGCGCACGGCAATTTCGCCGTCCAGTTTTTCCATGAGGTTGTAGTAGCTCGCGATGTCCTTCCGCACTTCCGGCGTATCGGGCAAGTAACCCGGAACCCTGACATCTTCCGGTCTAACTGCGCCTTCGGTTAGTGCGAACAGCCGAGATTCGTGGGTCGTTCCGAAATTGAATACCGCGAAGAACGGCGCACCCTTCGGGCGATTGCGCCAGTGCGCTCGATTGCTCGACTCGTCCCACATCGCCTCGAGACTGAGATCAGCGTTGTAATCGGTCTTCGCGTTGTTCGTGCAGTAGTAGCCTGCTTTACGCAGATAGCTCGGAAAACCCTGCAGAAAGGCAGGTAGGCGCGCGACCGCACGCATGTGGTGTGCGGGCGCACAGCTTTCCGGGTGCATGCCCGTAATAATGGCGAAACGGGAAGGTGCACACACTGGCGCCGTGCTGAAGACGTTCTGAAAACGTACGCCCGATGCAGCGAGAGCATCGATCGTCGGTGTACGGGCGAGACGATCTCCATACGCACCGATGAAGGGATTGTTGTCCTCGCTCACGAGCCACAGGATGTTCGGACGCCCTCTTGCCGCTCCTGCGACATCGCCCATGAGCGTCAGCGCAGCGACCGCGGCGCCGGAAGCGAGAAGATCGCGGCGCGAAAAATCGGAATTACCCATGATGAGATTCTAGTGGGGCCGTTCCGAAGCGTGCTCCTGCGCAAACTCGACTGTTGCACCGTGCGCAACAGCCGCGTCGGCGGCTGATGCACAGGCGAAACTAAATGTCGGTGAAACGGGAGGGGGCCGGCGAGCGCGGCGCACTCGCTCAGATAACCCCTTGGGCCTTGAGCGCCGCCAGCCGCTCCGGGCTGTAGCCCAACAATCCTCGGTAGATGGCTTCGTTGTGCTCGCCGACGTGCAATGCGAACGTGTCGCTCAGTGCGCAGCGCGCACCCGAGAACACGATCGGAATACCTGCGGTCCGCAGTCCCAAGTCCATCGGATACTTCGGATGCGTGATGTCGTTGACCTCACCTCTTGCGAGGACTCGCGGATCCGAGAGCGCTTCGGTAGGATGCCGGACGGGTGCGACCGGAACACCAGCGCGCGTTAGAAGCTCGACGACTTCGTTGGTCGGGCGCGCTTCGCACCATTCGCCGATGATGCGCTCGAGCTCGGCCGCGTGACTCACGCGTGCATCGCGCGTCGCGAAGCGCGAATCCTCCGTCAGCGGCTGTTGCATCGCCTTGCACAGTGCCGCGAACAATCCATCGTGCACGGCGACGATGGCGACATAGCCGTCGGCGCACTTGAAGACACCGAACGGCGATAGACGCGGTACCGTCAGCCCGGTTCGCGCGGGAATGCCCGCCAGTTCCATCGCGCGCCAATTCTCGATCGCGACGAAGGACGTAAGTGCACCGAGCATGGATATATCGACATGTTGCGCTTCGCCCGTTTGGTCGCGATTGCGAAGCGCAGCGAGAATGCCGATCACGGCAAACACCGGCGCAAGCATGTCGGCGACCGGAACGCCGAATCGCACCGGCGGACCGTCAGGATCGCCGCTTGCGAACATCGCACCGCTCAACGCCTGAATGATGATGTCCATGGCTTTGCTGCCTTCGGACACACCTGCACCGAACCCGCTCAGCGAGCAGTAGATGATTCGCGGGTTCGCAGCCTTCGCGACCGAGAAGCCGATGCCCAATCGGTCCGCCGTTCCGCTCGCGAAATTCTCGACGACGATGTCGCTGATCGCGACGAGATCGCGAAAGATCTCTGCGGCCTGCGGCGACTTGAGATTCAGGGAAATCCCGTACTTTCCGCGCCCTCGCGTCAAATGCGAGATCGACACATCGTCGTCATAGCGCTTGCGTTGCACGATGCCGTCGCGACCGACATAGGGGCTGTTCTCTCGGGCAAGATCGCCGCCCGCAGGATCCTCGATCTTGATGACCTCGGCGCCGAGGCCGGCGAGCAGCATGGTTGCGTACGGGCCTGCGAGCGCGCGCGTGAGATCCACGACGCGGATGCCCGCTAGCGGCTTGGCAATGAGATGATTAGTGCTTTCCATCGAATCGAAATACGGCGCGCTGGCGTCTGCCTGGATGTAAGGCTCGAAGGAATACAGCCAGCAGTAGGCTTATACGGGCGATTTAATCAGTTGTTTCATCGGCGAGCAATAGCGATTCAAGCTGCTAGAGAATCGACGCACGCTCATCTACGCTTAACGGAGCACCAGGTAACTGCGATGGCATCGAAACCCAAGCGCACTCCGACCTCGACGCGCGACAGAATCTTGGCGCAGGCCGCCAGACACTTCGCCGAACGTGGCTTCAATGCCACTTCGTTACGCGAAGTCGCGCGCGATGCCGAGGCGAATCCGGCATCCGTCCATTACTACTTCGGTTCCAAAGAGGAGCTTTATCTCGAGGTCATTTCCGGATTCCGCGAGCGATTGAGCAAGGAGCGCAACGATGCACTGCTCGCCATCAATCCCAAGCTGCGCGGCACGAAGCGAATCCAAGCCATTGTCCGCGCGTACGTCGCGCCGCACATCCGCTTGTGCGCCGACCCGACGGCGGCTCATTACGTCCGCATCGTCGCCCGCGGCACATCCGAGACGCACTACCCGCGCGAGATCCAGGTTCCTAAGACGATCAACACGCTGCGCGAAGCATTCGTACGCGCACTTGCCGAAGCGTTCCCCGACGCCTCGGAGGAGCGGCTCCTCAAAGCCTTCACGTTCACGGTGGACTTGATGCTTCTTGCACCGGTCGACACCGTGTACGAGTCGCTCGTCGGCAAACCGGCCTGGCCAGACGATCCGGAAAAGCTCATCGACTATGTCGTCGAGTTCTGCAGCGCTGGGATCATTGCGCTGTGCAGCGATTAGTAGGC
>DATCLP010000198.1:0-4243 GCA_036563855.1 Steroidobacteraceae bacterium
TCGCTGACGTCACGCCGTCGCCCGCCGCCTTCGAATTGGCTGCTCGCGCAGACAAGGATCCGCGACTCGTCGAGCTGATGCTCTCCGAATCGAGTGAGATCATGCGCGTCAGGCGCGGTGTCATCATCGTTCGTCACCGTCTTGGATTGGTGCTCGCTAACGCGGGCATCGACCATTCCAATGTCGATCCTCCGGGCACGGTTCTCCTATTGCCGCGCGACCCCGACGCTTCGTGCGCGGGCTTGCGTGCGCGATTGCGCGAGCGCTCGGGCATCGATGTTGCGGTCGTCATCATCGACAGCCTTGGCCGCGCGTGGCGGAATGGAACCGTTGGCACCGCAATCGGCGCAAGTGGTATCCCGGGTTTGCTGAATCTGCGCGGTCGGCCGGATCTGTTCGGGCGCCCCCTGCAAACTTCGGAGCTCGGCTACGCAGACGAGATCGCGGCCGCCGCTTCGCTGCTGATGGGTCAGGCCGGCGAAGGCCGTCCCGTGGTTCTGTTGCGAGGCCTTTCTCCGATTCGCGATGGCAGCGCGGCCGAACTCATTCGCGACCGTGCATTGGACCTGTTTCCTTGAACACTAGCGGACACATTCTAGCCTTGGCAGGGGGTGTCGGCGGCGCCAAGCTCGCAAGCGGGCTTGCCGCCGTGCTCGCTCCGAAGGCCTTGACCATCGTCGTCAACACCGGCGACGACTTCGAGCACCTGGGTTTGTACATCAGCCCCGACGTCGACAGCGTTGTGTATGCGTTGGCCGGACTGAACGACCCGGTTCGCGGCTGGGGGCTGGCCAATGAGACATGGAATGCGATGAGTGCGATTGCGCGACTCGGCGGCCCGGATTGGTTCGCGCTCGGCGATCAGGACATCGCCACTCACCTGTTGCGTACGCTTCACCTGCGCACACGAACGCTCTCGGAGATCACGGCGGATTTCGCACGTCGGCTCGGCATCGTTCATCGCATCGTGCCGATGAGCGACGATCCAGTGCGGAGCATCATCGAAACCGATATCGGTCCGCTTCCGTTTCAAGACTACTTCGTGCGCCACCGATGTGCGCCGCGCTTCATCGCGATCCGCTACGACGGCATCGATCGCGCGCGACCCGCTCGAGATTTCATTGCCACCTTGGAAGATCCCGACCTGCGCGCGATCGTCTTGTGCCCGTCGAATCCCTTGTTGAGTTTGCGCCCGATCCTATCGTTGCCAGGCATCATCGAGCGCCTGCAGCGACGTCGCGTACCCGTCGTCGCCATCTCACCTTTCATCGGCCGCGATGCAATCAAAGGGCCCGCAGCGAAGATCCTACGCGAGCTTGGATTGTCGCCGACTCCGGAAGGACTCCTGGCTTGCTACGCGAGCTTCGAACAGTCTCGTTCCGGCAGGGTCGGCCATGCTGAGGTGCTTCAATCGGCAAGCACAGCCCGCAACCACGGAGAACGCCCCCTGATCGATGGGCTCGTAGTGGATCGAAGCGATGCCGACTTCGTTACGCGAGCGGGAACGGTTGCGATTCACGTAACCGATACATTGATGCGCAATCGCGACGACCAAATTCGGGTGGCGAGAGAAACCCTCGCGTTCATCGATCGCTTATGAAGCTGCGAGTGCTAATTCCGGTGCGTCCGTTCGAAGAGGGCAAGCAACGATTGTCGTCGCTGCTCTCGCCGGCTGCTCGTCACGCACTGAACGCGTGCTTCTTCTCGCACACGATCGATGTCGCTCGCTCGGTCGTCGAGCCCCACGAGTGCATCGTCGTCAGCCGCTCAACGGAAGTACTCGACCTCGCGCGTCGCGCAGGCATGTACGCCTTGCGTGAACAGCCTCCAGGCGGACTCAATCCTGCGTTGGAACAGGCAGCAGCGAAGGCACGAGAAGCGGACGCCGTACTGTCGTTGAGCTGCGATTTGCCGCTGCTCGAGCCGGACGATCTGCGTGCTCTGATCGCGCGCGCTGCACCCGGCAAAGTCGTCCTTGGCGTGGATCGCACCGGAGAAGGCACCAATGCGCTGCTAATGTCGCCGCCGGGCGCTATCGCCTATTGCTACGGTCAAAGCAGTCACGATGCACATCGCACATCGGCGTTGGAGAGAGGCTTGGCGTTCGAAACGATCCTACGCCCTAACCTCGCCAATGACGTGGATACGCCTGCGGATCTCGAGGCGCTAGCGTCGCACATCTCGCCTCAGCTTCTTCGGCTCGGCTCGCATTTGCGGACACGGCAATCGGAGCACGTCTAACGATCCAACGAACACCGAGCGGACTTGACGCCGGTCAAACGCGTTCGAATATCGCCGCCAGTCCCTGTCCGCCGCCGATGCACATCGTCTCGAGCCCATAGCGTCCGCCTCGACGGTGCAGCTCGCGGCAGAGTGTGGCGAGAATGCGTCCGCCTGTAGCACCGATGGGATGACCGAGCGAGATGCCCGACCCATTTACGTTGAGCTTGTCGCGATCGTCCCAGCCCCAGCCCTTGAGGACCGCAAGCACCTGCGGTGCGAACGCCTCGTTCAATTCGACCAGATCGATGTCTTTCCAGCCCAGGCCCGTGCGTGCGAAAAGACGCGCGACGGCGGGAACCGGGCCGATACCCATTCGCGAGGGATCGCAACCGGCAGCCGCCCATGAATGGAACCAGACCATCGGCTCCAACTTGAGCTCCGACAGCTTGTCTTCGGCCACAACGAGGCAGGCGGCGGCAGCATCGTTTTGCTGGCTGGCGTTACCTGCCGTCACCACACCGCCTTTTTCGATCGGCTTGAGCGCACCGAGCGTTTCCATGGAAGCATCCGGCCGCAAACCTTCGTCCTTGGAGAACAAGACGGTACTGCCGTTCTTCTGCGGCACGGGTACCGGTACGACCTCATCATCGAACTTGCCTGCCTCCCACGCCGCCACCGCACGGCGATGGCTCATGAGCGCGTATTCATCGCATTGCTCGCGTGTGATTCCGTAGTCTCGCGCGAGATTCTCGGCCGTCTCGATCATCCCGCTGATGACGCCGAAACGCTTGATCGGCTGCGACATGACTCGACCACGCGTCAGACGGTCATGCAGCTCTACGGATCCGGAACGCGCGCCGCGACGCATGTCCGTCGTGTAGTACTCGACATTGCTCATGCTCTCGACGCCGCCGGCAATGACGACGTCGGCAGCGCCCGTCTGGATCATCATCGCCGCATCGATCACCGCTTGCAGACCGCTGCCGCAACGCCTGTCCAGCTGATAGCCGGGAATGGAGATCGGCAGTCCGGCAGCCAGCGCCGACCAGCGCGCGACGCACGGCGCCTCGCCGTTGGCGTAGCCCTGCGCGAATACGACATCGTCGATGCGGTGCGGATCGATGCCCGTGCGCTCGACCAACGCCTTGATGATGACCGCGCCCAATTCGCCCGCCGGAATTCCGGAGAGCGCTCCCATGAACTTGCCGACTGCGGTGCGCAGCGGCGAAACGATGGCGACTCTACGCATAGTTGTTTCCTCGACCGTCGGCATCGGCATCGGCCGTGCCGTGAATTCAACCTCGTTCAGGAACCCGGTGCCAATGAGCGCAGCATCTCCCGCGCGATGATGATTTGCTGGATCTGCGAAGTGCCCTCGTAGATACGCAACAAGCGCACATCGCGATAGAACCGTTCGACTTTGTATTCGGACATGTAGCCGGCGCCGCCATGGATCTGCACGGCGCGATCAGCTATGCGCCCGACTGCCTCGGAAGCGAAATACTTCAGCGCCGAAGCCTCCAGACTGACCTTTTCTCCGCGATCGAACTTCGCTGCGACGAAATTCAGCAAGGCCTCCGTCGCCAATGCGTCCGTCTTGCTGTCGGCCAGCATCGCCTGCACCAACTGGAAATTGGCGATTGGCTGACCGAATTGTCGGCGCTCGCTTGCGTACCGCAAGCTCATGTCGATGAGACGGTCGCACATGCCGAGAGCGACGGCTGCGATGTGAATCCGGCCCCGATCTAGCACTTTCATTGCGGTCTTGAAACCTCTGCCGGGAACGCCGCCGATGATCGCGTCGGCCGGAACAACGCAATCATCGAAGATGACGTCGCAGGTCACCGCGCCCTTCTGTCCCATCTTCTTGTCCGGCTTGCCGAAGCTGATACCCGGCGTGTCGGCCGGCACGATGAACGCAGAAATGCCTGCGGCCCCTTTGACGTCCGGTTCCGTTCGCGCCATGACGGTGAACATGCCCGCGCGCGGCGCATTGGTAATGAAGCGCTTGGTGCCGTTG
>DATCLP010000199.1:0-3846 GCA_036563855.1 Steroidobacteraceae bacterium
AGCTTGTCCTCGGCCACGGCGATATCCATGCTGTGCGCGTCCTCGTCGACGACGATCGACAGCACCTCCGCGGGAGACATCGCGTTGATGACAAACTGCGCGGGATTGTCGTCGTAAAGGATGATGTCCACGCGCTCTCCGGCGAGCTCGTTGGATACCGCCTGCACGCGCGAGCCGCGCATGCCGACGCACGCACCGACCGGATCGATGCGGCTGTCGTTGCTCTTGACCGCGATCTTCGCGCGCACGCCCGGATCGCGAGCTGCACCGAGAATCTGGATCAGGCCCTGGCCCACTTCGGGAACCTCGAGCTTGAACAGTTCGATCAGGAACTCGGGCGCCGTGCGCGACAGGAAAAGCTGCGGACCGCGCGGCTCCGAGCGGACTTCCTTCAAATACGCCTTGATCCTGTCCTGGGCGCGAACCGGCTCGCGCGGGATCATTTGATCGCGAGGAATGAAGCCCTCGGCATTGCCCCCGAGATCGACATAGACGCCGTTGCGGTCGACGCGCTTGACGACGCCGGATACGAGCGTGCCGACGCGATTCTTGTACTCCTCGACGACCTGCGCGCGCTCAGCCTCTCGGACCTTCTGGACGATCACCTGCTTGGCCGTCTGCGCCGCGATTCTTCCGAACGCGATCGACTCGAGCGGCTGCTCGACATAACCGCCGACTTGGGCGTCTTTCGAAATTTCGAGCGCATCCTCGAGGCGTAGCTCGGCCTCGGGGTTCTCGAGCTCCTTCGAGTCGTCCGCAAACACCTTCCAGCGGCGCCACGTGTCGTAATCACCGGTCTTGCGGTTGATGGAGACGCGCACGTCGATGTCCTCGCCATAACGCTTGCGCGTGGCGGAGGCCAGCGCTGCTTCGAGCGCTTCGAAGATGATTTCCTTGTCGACGCCCTTCTCGTTCGAGACTGCATCGACCACCATCAAGATCTCTTTGTTCATCGTGCGCACTCCTGCCCGTCCGGCAGACACTCATCGATACTCAGGCGCAACCCGCGCCTTGTGAATTCCTGCAATCGGCAACTGCACTGCCGTTCCGTCTACTTCGAGCGTGATCTCGCCGCCGCTCACGTCCATCAACCGCCCGGTGAACCGCTTGCGCCCGTTGACCGGCTCGGACATCTCGAGCCGAATACGCTCGCCGGCCACCCGCTCGAAATGCGCCGGCGTGCGTAGCACGCGGTCCAACCCGGGCGAGGACACTTCGAGCGTGTACTCGGTGCTGATCGGGTCCGCGGCGTCCAGCACCTCACTCACGGCACGGCTCACGCGCTCGCAGTCGTCGAGCGAGATCCCTTCGCTCGAATCTATATATAGTCGCAACAGCCCGCTGCGAGAGCGCGTGACGTACTCCAGCTCCCACAGCTCGTACCCGAGGTTCACCACGACCGGCTCGAGCAGCTCGACCAGCTGGTCTCGTAGCATCGCGATCACCTCCGGTTTTTCCGATCCGTACAAACGAAAAATGGGCCTAAGGCCCATTCTCGTTGTTCCCTTCCCAGCCTGACGTACTCCGCCAGACTCCCTGATGCCCGCCCTGACGGTGAGCGAGGCCCAGAAACCAAAAAGCCCCTTCGTTAGGGGCCTTTTCTTACGAAAAGCTGGTAGCGGGGGCCTGCTACTTACCCAGTTGCACCCTCGATCCGCCCAAGCGGACGAGCGCGCGACCCCATCACTCGGGTCGCGGATTCTATAGAACGAAGCTCGCAATTGCCACAGGATCAGGGCCTGACGGCCTGATTTGGCGCCGATTTTGAGCCCCCCAGCACGCCGCACCCCGTACCGAGCCGGTGAGTCGACCAGCTGATCAATTTTTGACCAGGCCCAGATTTCTTCGAGAAAAAGCCGAATTCCGGGCCCTTATCCACAGGATCTTCCACCCTTCCGGTGCACAACCGGCCAACCGCAACTCGCGGGTAAAAGCAAGACCCCGTCTTGGTCATCGGGCGACCACGCCGCAGCATCGATGGTCCCGCCCGAAACAAATGCGCCGCTCGAGCGAGCGGCGCATTCGGTCGAATTTGGTAGCGGGGGCAGGATTTGAACCTGCGACCTTCGGGTTATGAGCCCGACGAGCTGCCAGACTGCTCCACCCCGCAATAGAGGGCGCGGATTCTAAGGACGAGAGTTGACCATTACAAGGGTTACGCGCACGTCGCGCTCACAACGGCAGCACGCGTGCGCAGAGCTCGATCAACACGCTTGGGAAAATCCCGAGCACCAACACCGCCAAACCGTTCAGGCTCAGCAAAGCCTTCATTGTGCCGCCAGCCTGAATTTCAACCTCTTCGGTCGGCTCATCGAAGTACATCAGTTTGACCACGCGCAGGTAGTAGTACGCACCCACGACCGACAACACGACGGCCACAGCTGCAAGCCACGCGAGCCCTACTTCGACGACGGCACCGAGCACGGCAAGCTTCGCCCAGAAGCCGACGAACGGCGGCACACCAGCCGTGCTGAACATCAGCATCGCCATTACGGCTGCGAACCATGGGCTCTTACGATTGAGGCCGCGGAAATCGTCGAGGTTGTCCGCCTCGAAGCCCTTGCGCGACAACAGCAGGATCATCGCGAACGATCCGATCGCCATGATGACGTACACGAACGTGTAGTACATCGCTGCGCGATATCCCGTAGTCGTTCCAGCAAGGATACCGAGGAGAATGAAGCCCACGTTCGAAATCGTCGAATACGCGAGCATGCGCTTCAAATTCGATTGCGCGATGGCGACGACGTTGCCGATCACCATCGAGAGAACCGACAGCACGATCAGCATGCCTTGCCAACTGTCGACCATCGCGCCGAGTCCTTCGGCGAGAACTCGGATAGCGAGCACGAAGTACGCAATCTTCGGCGCAGAACCGATGAACAGCGTCACCGGCGTGGCGGCACCGTGATAGACGTCCGGAACCCACATGTGGAACGGCACGGCGCCGAACTTGAACGCCAGGCCGGCGACGATGAAGACAAGACCGAGTAACAGTCCGAGCTTGTCCGGTCCGACCTCCCGAACGGCGATCGCAAGCTCGTCGAGCTGCAGCGTGCCGGTCAGGCCGTACACGATCGAGAAGCCGTACAGAATCATTCCCGAAGCGATGGCTCCGAGCACGAAGTATTTCATCGCGCTCTCGGGCGGCACTTCCGAATCGCGATCGATCGCTACGAGCGAGTACAGCGACAGTGCGAGCAGCTCGACACCGAGATAGACCGTCAACAAACTGCCCGCGGACGTCATCACCATGATGCCCAGCAAGGCCAGCAGCGCCAGTATGAAATACTCGCCTTTGAACAAGCCGCGCTGCTAGAGACTCTCGCGTGCGTACAGAAGCGCAACGCCGACGGTCCCATACGCAAACAGCTTCAGCACATCGCCCATCGGGTCGGAGACGAACGCTCCGTTGAAGGCGGTGACTCGTCCATCGACCGCGAAATTCACAGTCACCACCGCGGCGCCGACGAGCGCAACCAGCGTCAACGCGAAAGAGATCCAGCGCTTGGCATCGTCGAGAAACAGATCGACCAGCAGGATCGCGCAGATTGCGCCCAGCACGAAGATCTCGGCGGCCGCCGCAGCGTAATCGGCTGCATTGATGACGACTTCTGTCATGAGAGGCTTCTACAGTTTGGACACGGTGATCTGCTGAACGAGCTGTTCGATCGTCGGACGCATGACCTCGAGGAGCGGTGCAGGCCAGATGCCGAGCAGGAGCACCGCGACGGCAAGGACGCCGAGCACGATCAGCTCGCGACTATTTACGTCGGTGAGATGCGCGACGTGATCGTTTGCAACCGGACCGAATACGACGCGTTTCACGAGCCAAAGCGTATACGC
>DATCLP010000200.1:0-7795 GCA_036563855.1 Steroidobacteraceae bacterium
CCAGTGCACCGGCGGCGCTTGCGAAATTGAAGGCGATCGAAGCTTGGGGTGCGGTGTCCGCACTGAGGCCCTTGGCCGTCGCAAGCAGCGGCAACCAGTTCAAGATGAGATAGAGAATGAACAGCGTCGGAAAGAACGCGATCCACAAGAGCAGCGTCGGCCAAGCGCGTCCTTCGCCGAACAATGCGCGCATCGCCGGCACGCGTTTTTGCGTAGGAACAGAAGCCGAGCGCTTCTGCAAGGTTTCGGGCATGTATGCCCACAGCGCCGGCACGAGCACGAGCGGCAACAGACCGCCCACATAGAACAAGATGCGCCAGTCGAAACCGTCCGGCAGCACTTGCGTGAGCAACGCGACCGTACCGCCGCCGAGCGGCATGCCGCAGAACATCGTGGTCGCGGTCGCCGCACGTTTTTCCGGCGGACTGATCTCTGCGGCAACTGCCATGAGATTCGGCAATGCCGCGCCGAAACCGAGCCCCGTCAAGAGGCGCGCTGCAAACAGCGTTTCGAACGTGGAAGCCAGCGCGGTACACACGGTGAACAAACCGAACGCCGCAACCGAAGCCATGAACACAGGCTTGCGGCCGAAACGATCGGCCAAGCGGCCGCCGAACGCGGCGCCGACTACGAGGCCGACGTTGCTGATCGTGAAAATGAACTTCAGCTTGTCCGCGGCCAAGCCGAGCTCGGGCCCGAGCTTCGGTGCGGCAACACCGATCGCCTGAATATCGAAGCCTTCGAGGACCGCAACTGCCATACAGAGCGCGATCGTCACACCGGCGTGCGCGGGCACAGTCTGCGTCGATTGGATGTTTCCGGACATTCGACCCCCCAGTCAGGTCAGCACAAAGACAAGGTGCGATTCTGATTATCGACGGACGAGCGTCGCCCGCCCATCAATCGCCCCACACCTCGCGCGCAGTTTCGACGATCAGCCGCAATTTTGCGAACTGTTCCTCTTCGGTGAGCGCATTACCCTCCTCCGTCGAAGAGAAGCCGCACTGCGGACTGAGACAGAGTTGTTCGAGCGGCACGAATTTCGCGGCCGCATCGATGCGACGTTTGAGGTCGTCCTTGTTCTCGAGCGTGCCGCGCTTGGTCGTCACGAGCCCGAGCACGACGAATTTGCCTTTCGGCACGAACCGCAACGGCTCGAAGCCTCCGGACCGTTCGTCGTCGTACTCGAGGAAATAGCCGTCGACGTTGAGCTCGTTGAAAAGAGCTTCGGCGACGTGGTCGTAACCTCCCGAAGCGGCCCACGCGGAGCGGAAATTGCCGCGGCAAAGGTGCGTGCACACGCGCATACCCGCAGGCCGATTCTTCAACGCCGCGTTGATGTTGCGGATATAGAGCCGGTGCTGCTCGTTCGGATCGCCGCCGATCGAAGCGACGTACTCGCGCTGCTTCGGATCGTTGAGATACGCCAGGCTCGTATCGTCGAGCTGCAGGTAGGTGCAACCGCGCTTGCCGAGCTCGGCGATCTGTTGGGCATAGACGGCGGCAAGGTCGTGCCAGAACTCGTCCATGCTCGGATAAACGCTTTCGTCGATCGCCGCACGTCCTCCGCGATAGTGCATCATGCTCGGCGAGGGGATCGTCAGCTTCGGCGTACCGCGCGTCACGACGCTCTTCAAGAAGTCGAAGTGATCGCCGAAGATGCAATGGTTCAACTTGAGCTTGTCTGCAACGCGAAGGCCCGACGGCGTAAAGTCCACATCGCCGTGGTCGCTATGGAAATGCACGACGATGTTCTGTTCGACCTTGCGAACGCCGCCGATCTGGTACAGGAAGTCCATGTGCCACGACGAGCGCCGGAACTCTCCGTCCGTGATGCCTTGAAGGCCGATGTCTTCCTGCTTCTTCACGACATCGCGAATCGCCTCGTCTTCGATCTTTCGCAGCTCGACGTCGCTGATGCGTCCCTGCTTGTGTTCTTCACGCGCCCGCGACAGACGCGCAGGACGCAGCAAGCTCCCGACGTGATCCGCGCGGAACGGCGGTTGGTTCAGTTTCATGGCATCCCCCTTCGAAGACTTGGGGCTTGGGGCTCGGGGCTCGGGCAAAGAAACGCGCGCGGTAGCGCGCTTTCTCCTTCAGCCTTCAGCCTTCAGCCTTTGACCTCGATCTCAATAATGTCTTCGCTCACCGTCTCATCGTACAGCCGCGCGACGCAGTCCTGGCGATGATCGAGCACTGCGCGTTGATTGATCGAACCCTTGTCCGTGATCTCGCCGTGATCGAGCGACGGCGGCGACGGAATGAGCATGGCGCGGCGCACGCACATCGAGCTCGCCGGGAAACGCTTGGCGTGTTCCTCCAGCCGCTCGCGCAGCATCGCAAGCAGTCGCGGATTGCGGGCGAGATCTGCGTGCGTCGGCACTTCCGGCAGCTCGAGCACGGCCGCGCACTTCACCAAGTCCGGCAGCAAGATCGCGGTGAGATAGTCCTGATTCAGTCCTGCGAGCACGACGTCCTGCAACAAAGGCGCGCATGCGAGCAACAGCTCCGCACGTAACGGCCCGACGCTGACCCACGTGCCGCTCGCGAGCTTGAAATCTTCGGCGATGCGTCCATCGAAACGCAGCCCGCGCGTCGGATCGTTCGGATCGATCAGCTTGACGGCATCGCCCAGTCGATAGAACCCCTCTTCGTCGAAGGCAGCACGCGTGAGATCCGGATTGCGCCAGTAGCCTGGCGTGACATTCGGTCCGCGCGCACGGATCTCGATCTTGCCTTCTACCGGCGCGAGCTTGACGATGTTGCCGGCCGCGGGCAGACCGATCACGCCCGCGCGTCCCATGGCAGGCGTCGTGAACGTGACCGAAGGCCCGGTCTCCGTTGCGCCCAAGCCGCTCAGCATCGGGAGTTTGTAGCCGAGCTCCGCAATCGACAGCTCGTCGAGCACATCCCATGTGTGTTGGGACAGCGCCGCGCCCGCAAAGAAATAGGCCTTCAATCGGCTGTAGAACGTCTTGCGCAAGGACGCATCCTGCTGCATTTCGTGCGCCAGCGCCTCGAATCCCTTCGGCACGTTGAAATAAACCGTCGGCGAGATCTCGCGCAGATTGCGCAAGGTTTCCGCGAATCCTTGCGGGGTCGGCTTACCGTCGTCGATGTAGAGCGTGCCGCCGTTGAACAGCGCAACCGCCACGTTGTGAGTACCGCCGAAGGTGTGATTCCACGGCAGCCAATCGATCAGCACGGGCGGTGCGTCGGCTAGAAACGGCATCGCTTGCCGCGTCATCGCGCCATTGGCGCACCACATACGATTCGTCGTAATGACCGCCTTCGGCTGACCCGTCGACCCGGAAGTCAGCAGGAACTTCGCGATCGTGTCCGGCCCCGTCGCTGCATGAGCCCGGTCGACTTTCTCCGTCGGCGTCGCCTCGAGCTCGGACAACGGGATAACTCTGCGTCCTGCAACTTCCTCGTCGCCGATGACTACCGCATCCGGCGCCACGACGGTTGCGAGCGCATTTGCGAACACGTGAGTATCGAACGCGGCGACCAGACCCGGCGTGAGCAGCTCCAGGACGTAGCGGAGCTTTTTCAGATCGGCGGAGGCCGTCGAATACGACGGCGACACCGGGCAATAAGGCACGCCGATCCACGTCGCGGCCAACGCGACCACGAGATGCTCGATGCTGTTGCCGGAGAGAATGACGATCGGCCGCTCTGCCGAAAGATCGTATTTGAGCAAGCCTTCGCCGACTCGCCGCACGCGCTCGCGCATTTGCGAGTAGCTCACGCATACCCAATCGCCGCCGCGATCGCGGCGCGCGACGAACGTACGATCCGGCGCTTCGCGCGCCCATTGATCGAGCAGATCGGTCAATCGCGCCGGATAAGGAGCGATCTCCTTGCGCGGACGCAAGATCATCGTGCCGTCGGCACGGCGCTCGAAGTCCGTCGCAAATTCATCCGGCGTCCAGCCAAACGCCTCGCGAGCCATCGTCACCCTTCCGCGAGCCGCAACGCGCGAATCGCATTCTGTTTGAGGATCAGCTCGTGCACTTCCGGCTTGAAGCCCGTTTCCTTGAAATCTTTGATCCAACGATCCGGCGTGATCAAGGGGTAGTCCGAACCGAACAGCATCTTCGTCTTCAGCTGCGTGTTCGCGTACTGCACGAGCTGCGGCGGGAAGTACTTCGGCGACCAGCCCGACAGATCGATGTACACGTTGGGCTTGTGCAAGCACACCGACAGCGCTTCGTCCTGCCAAGGCCACGACGGGTGCGCGATGATGATCGTCATGTCCGGGAAATCGGCCGCGACATCGTCGAGGTGAATGGGATTCGAGTACTTGAGGCGCAGCCCGCCGCCTCCCGGCATGCCCGTGCCGATCCCCGAATGACCGCTGTGGAAAATCGCCGGCAGCTTGTGCTCGGCAATCACTTCATAGAGCTGATAGGCCATGCGGTCGTTCGGGAAGAAGCCTTGCACGGTCGGGTGGAACTTGAAACCGCGCACGCCGTCCTTGATGAGCTGACGCGCTTCGCGCACACCCATCTTGCCCTTGTGCGGATCGATGCTCGCGAACGCGATCATCATGTCGCTGTTGGCGTGAGCCGCTTCGAGCACTTCCTCGTTGGGAATGCGCTTCGCACCGATCTGGTGTTCCGAATCGACAGTGAACATCACCAGACCGATCTTGCGCTCGCGGTAGTACGCCACCGTTTCGGCAATCGTCGGGCGCTTGCCGGCCTTGAAATACTTCGACGACGCTTCCTCGAACGGTTTCCAGTACTCGTCCGGCTCTTGCCGGCACGAGACTTCGGCGTGCGTGTGAACGTCGATCGCAACCAGTTCGTCGAGCTTCATTACTTAGCGCCTCGCTGTGCTTCCCACTGCGCGATCGTCATGTTCTTCTCGACGAGCTCGACCAGCAAGGGAGCCGGCTGCCAATGCATCGGCCCGAAGATCTTCTGGTACTTGAGAATGCCGTCGAGCAGCGTCTTCAAGCCGATCGTATCGGCATAGAACATCGGACCGCCGCGATAACGCGGGAAACCGTAGCCCGAGGTCCACACGACGTCGATATCGGACGCCCGCAACGCGATGCCTTCTTCGAGAATGCGAATGCCCTCGTTCAGGAGCGGATACAAGCAGCGCTCGAGAATCTCCTCTTTGGTGTGCGTGCGCTTCTCGATGCCCAGCGCCTTAGCGCGCGCCTCGAGGATTGCAATCGCTTCAGGATCGTCGAAACGCGTCCGGTTACCCGGCTCGTAGCGATAGTAGCCCTTGCCGTTCTTCTGCCCCAGACGTCCGGCTTCGTACAACGCGAAATCGGCCTGGTAGTACGTGGGATCCGGCGGGTACTGGCTCGCATTCGCCTTGTGCACGTTCACACCGACGTCGATACCGGCCATGTCGAACACGGCGAGAATGCCCATCGCCATGCCCCACTCTTCCAGCGCGGAGTCGACCTGACGCGGCGTGGCGCCTTCGAGCACCATACGCTCGGCCTCGCGTGCATAGCCCTCCATCATGCGATTGCCGATGAAGCCGTAGCAGACCTTTGCGAGGACGGGCGTCTTGCGTAGCGGCTTCGCCAGATCCATGACAGTGCGAATCGCAGTCGGCGAAGTCTCGTCGGTGCGGACGACTTCCAAGAGCGGCATCACATTCGCCGGCGAGAAGAAGTGAGTGCCGATGACATCTTGCGGCCGCTTCGTCGCAGCCGCGATCTGTGCGATGTCGAGCGTCGAAGTGTTCGTCGCAAGAATTGCGCCCGGCTTCACGACCTTGTCGAGTGCCTCGAAGATCTTGCGCTTCAAGTCCATGTTCTCGAACACGGCCTCGATGACGATGTCCACGTCTCGCAAGTCCGCGTAGTCGAGCGACGGACGGATCAGGCTCATCCGCTTCGCCTTGTCCTCTGCCGACAAACGCCCGCGAGCGACCATCGACTCGTAGGTCTCATCGATCTTCTTCAGACCGCGATCGAGCGCTTCCTGGTTCGCATCGAGTAGAGTCACCGGAATACCGGCGTTCGCAAAACAGATCGCAATGCCGCCGCCCATCGTGCCAGCTCCGACGATGCCCGCACTGTTGATCGGCTTGCTCTCGGTATCGGGCGGCAATCCCGGCACTTTGCGGGTTTCGCGCTCGGCAAAGAACACATGCACGGCGCCGAGCGACTCGGGCAGCTTCTTGCACTCATTGACGCGCTTGGTCTCGTATTCGAGACCTTCGGCAATCGGCAGGCGCACTGAAGCGCTGACGACGTCGACTGCAACGAGGCCCGCTTGACGATTCGGGTAGAGCTTCTTCGCAAGCGCGGTCATCTTTTCGATGATCTCAGACGTCGCAGTGGCCGGATCGACGCGCATCTCGCTCGTGCGGCGCGGGCCGCGGCCTTCCGCAATCAACTTGCGCGCATAGGCGACCGCACCATTGCGAACGTCGCCTTCGATCGTCGCGTCGAGGAAACCGAGCTCGATGGCTTGCTTTGCGTCGACGGGACGCGCGTTCAGGATCATCTCGAGCGCCCTTTCGACGCCGATGAGGCGCGGCAACCGTTGCGTGCCGCCGGCGCCGGGAATGATTCCCAGCGTCACCTCGGGAAATGCAAAACGCGTGTTCGGCAGCGCAATCCGGTAATGACACGCGAGTGCGATCTCGAGACCTCCGCCCATCACGGTGCCGTGCATCGCGGCGACGACCGGGATGTCGAGCGCCTCGTAGCCGTTGAACAACTCGCGATATTCCTCTTCTTTCGGCGGGCCGGAGAATTCGCCAATGTCGGCGCCGGAGAAAAACGTGGAACCTTCGCACATCAGCACGGCTGCGCGCAGACCCTGGGCGCTGCGCAACTCTGCGAGCGCTTTGCGCAAGCCCTCTCTGGCGGCGGCGGTAATCGTGTTGACTGGCGGATTGTTGACGACGACGACCGCGACGTCGCCATCGCGCTCGACTCGAACGACCGGCGCTTGATTCATGTATTTCGAACTCCTGCAAATTTGCGGCGGCTCCGGCGGGCGGGCGTAGTGGCCGTGCAAGCCGCGTGACCCTTACGCGCGCGATGTCTCTGGGCGCCGGGCCGCTCAACCGACGATTAAGCCCCTACACGCCTCATTTGGAAAGGTAGGGTTCTGATATATACGATATAAGCATTATGGATATCAGAGACGTCGACCTGAATCTGCTGGTCGTGTTCGACGCCTTGCTGCGCACGCGCAGCGTGACGCGGGCGGCGGCAGAGCTCGGCATGAGCCAGCCTGCAACGAGCTTTGCGCTCAATCGGTTACGGGCGACGCTCGGCGATCCGCTGTTCGTGCGGACCGCGCGCGGCATCCACCCCACCCCCCATGCGGAGCGCCTCGCCGAGCCTCTCACTGAAATCCTCGACAGCATCCGCGGACGGCTCCTGCAACAGCCGACGTTCGTGCCGGAGCAAGCCGAGCGCACGATCACGATGAACATGCCGGACATCGGCGAGCTCGTCTTCCTGCCGCGCATCCTGAAGCGCTTGTCAGAAATCGCCCCGAAGATCTCGGTGCAAACGGTGAACCTGCCGGACGCCGAAATCGAGCCGGCGCTGCGCTCAGGTGCCGTCGATCTCGCGCTGGGCTTCTTCCCGGAACTGCGAAGCGCCGCTCTGTATCAGCAACGACTGTTCACGCATTCGTTCGTGTGCGTCCTGCGGCGCGACCATCCGCGAATCGGCGACAAGATGACCCGCAAACAGTTCATCGAGAGCGACCACGCTGTCGTCGTCGGCGGGCATGCCGACGAAATGCTCGAAGCCGAGCTGCGTGCGCAAGGTCTCGTGCGCCGTGTGGTGCTGCGG
>DATCLP010000201.1:0-8766 GCA_036563855.1 Steroidobacteraceae bacterium
GTACGGCAACGAGAACGTGAGACAGGCTGCGCATCGCGCGCATGCACACAGACATCAATCCGGCAGCGACTCCGCGCGCCGTTTCAGATCTTCGTTTTGAGGAAAGCGCTCGCGAGCCTCCTTCAATTTCGCGACCGCTTCGTCCTTGCGCCCGAGCGCCAGCAGGACCTCCACGATGTGCAGATCGACCTCGGGATCGTTGATGCGCTTGCTGGCCTTCTCGAGATACTCGAGCGCTTCTTCGTTGCGCTTCAGCCGATAGAGCGCCCAACCCATGCTGTCCAGCACGGCACCGCTGTCCGGCGTTACGGCCAACGCTTCTTCGATGTATTTCAGTCCTTCGCGGTAGCGTCGCGTGCGGTCGACGAGCGTATAGCCGAGCGCATTCGTGGCCGCGGGGTCTTCCGGACGATCCTCGACGAGATCTCGAAGCTCCTCGATGGCCTCATCGACCTTGTCGGCCGCTTCGAGCTGAAACACGTATGCGAAACGCAGCTCGGCGGAATCCGGATACTCCTCCAGCGCCTGTTCGAGCAACTTGATGGCACCGTTACGGTCGCCGTTGTTGGCCAGCAAGTTCGCGCTGGCCGTGATCGTCTCCAATCGGTAGACCGGCCGAGTCGAGCCGAATTGCTCCAGATGCTGAAGCCCGGCCTGCAGATCTTTCTGGCGCGTCTTGATCACCGCCGCGCGCACTTGAGCCGCGACTGCAAGATTGCCGCCCGTGACGCGCTCGTAGATTTGCAAAGCCTCGTCCCACGCTTCGCGCGATTCGGCGATAGCACCCAAATAGAAAAGCGACTCGTAAACGAAGCGGCCGTTCGCGAGCAAATTCACGTAACGCTGCCTCGCGCTTTCGCGATTGCCCATCTGGAATTCGATGTCGGCGAGCGCGCGCTCTGCGAATGCCGCCGTCGATTCGTTCTTCGCCAGCTCCACGAGCTCGCGTCTGCCTTCCTCGTCCCTGCCCGCCTGGATCAGCATCAAGGCGTACTCGAGCCGATAGTCGGGCTGCGGATCCTGTTCCAGCGCTTCGCGCGCAGTCGCAAGACCTTCCTCGGTTTGACCCATGACGAGCTGCATCTGACCGAGGAACAGCGTGGCTCGTGACCAATACGGCGCAAGCTCCGTCGCGCGCTTCGCGTGCTCGTGCGCGAGCGCCAGGTTCTCAGCCTGCAGCGCCGCACGCGCGAGCGCGTAGTGCGCTTCGGCAAGGTTTTCGTACTTTGCGAGGAGCCGCTGCAGCACCGCCATCATCGCGGGCGGCGTCGCTTCGTCGGCGAGCTGCGGCAAAAGCGCTAGAAATCCCGCCTGCGGATTGATGAAGGCCGCTTCGAGCAATACGCCCAGATGCTCGGCGGCGCGATCGATTTGATACAGATGAAGTGCGGCGAAGGCGGCGAATCGCCGCGCCTCTTCATTCGTCGGATTGAGCTGCAGCCAACGATCCGCAGCCACCTGCACGAGCGTCCACTGCTGATGCTCGAAGGCGACCTTCGCGGCCTGCTCGGCGATCGACTCGTCGTCCGTCGCCTGCGCCGCCCGCACGTAGGCGCGCGCCGCCTCCCGATACTGCTTGCGCTGGAGCGCAACTTCCGCGCCCAGCACGAGCGCATTAGGGTCTTTCGGCAGATCAGGGTCCTGTTCCGCCGAAGCGCCGGTGTGCAGCTTGCCCGTCCCCGAGCATCCTGCAACGAGGACGCCGACCAGTAGCGCGCCTGCGAATCGATTCCATTTCTGATGCGACATAGGCCCTCAATATATCAGTCGGCGATTGTGCTGGCTGGAAAGCCGTCGGCTCTGCATCCGGCCCATATCCATTGCGGACGGCCTGCAAGGCTTCCGGATGCGTATCCGCTACACTTTCAAACGCTTGCAGAACGCTGAAAAAGCCGCGGCGGCCACGTTTGTCCTTGTCATCCCAACCCCCTTCCCCGACAATCCCGGCCGGTCCGCGACAGCACTCGCATGTCTCTCGTCGTCATAGGAATCAACCACCGCACCGCGCCCGTCGACATCCGCGAAAAAGTCGTATTCGCGGGTGAGGAGCTGCCGGAAGCATTGCGCGAGCTGGTGCGCGTCCCGGGCGTTCAGGAAGCCCTCATCGTTTCGACCTGCAATCGCACCGAGCTGTACTGCTGCACGAACGAGGCCGATCCCGCCAATGTCGGTCAAGCGGTGTCGGACTGGCTCGAGCATTGGCACGATCTCGCCGATCACGGCATCGACGTGCGAGGGTCGTTATATCGACTACAGGGCACGAAAGCGATCGAACATTTGTTTGCAGTCGCATGCGGGCTCGATTCGCTCGTGCTCGGCGAGCCCCAGATCCTCGGACAGCTCAAGGACGCTTATCGCGCTGCACACGATCAAGGAACGACTGGCCCGTACCTGAACCGATTGCTGCAAACGACTTTCTCCGTCGCCAAGCGCATTCGCACGAATACGCGGATCGGCGCGAATGCCGTTTCGGTCGCTTCGGCTGCAGTCTCCATGGCGCGGACCGTGTTCGAGCGTTTCGAGGAGCACACGGCTCTGCTCGTCGGCGCGGGAGAAACGATTTCGCTCGCCGCGCGGCATCTGCATGCACATGGTCTGCAGCGGATGATCATCGCGAACCGCAGCCTCGACCGCGCTCAGGGGCTCGCAAGCGAGTTCAACGGATTCGCTATTTCGCTCGACGCCTTGCCCGCACACTTGAAAGAAGCCGACATCGTCATCAGCTCGACGGCGAGCCCGACGCCCGTCATCACGCGCCAAGACGTCCGCGAGGCTCTTCGCGCCCGGCGCCGCAAGCCGATGTTCATGGTGGACATCGCCGTGCCGCGCGACATCGAGCCCGAGGTTGCGGAGCTCGAAGACGTGTATCTGTTCACGATCGACGATCTGCAGAACGTCGTGAACGAGAACCTGGCGTCGCGCCGCGAAGCGGCGCGCGATGCAAGCCAGATGCTCGCACGCGAGATCGAGCGGTTCGAGCGCGAGCTTCGCACTCTCGATGCAGTGCCGACGATCCGGCAGCTGCGCGAGGATGCCGAGGCGACGCGCGCGCAAACGCTCGAGCAGGCGCGTCGAATGCTCGCGGCGGGTCGCGATACGGGCGAAGTGCTCGAGTTCCTGGCTGCCACGCTCACGAATCGGCTCATGCACGCGCCGAGCCAGCGGCTGCGCGAAGCGGCCGAGCGCGGCGATGCCGATATCATTCGCGCGGCGCAAACCTTGTTCGCGCTCGACAAGCCGCGAAAGGACGACGCCAACGAGAACGACGCTCGTCCGAACGATGCCCCGCTCGCGTCGCCCCTCGACGAGCGATAACTTCCTTTGCCGATGAAAGAGTCGATTCGCAACAAGCTCGAGAAGCTCGTGGAGCGCCATGAAGAAGTTGGCGCTCTCCTGTCCGATCCTGCAGTCATCGCAGATACGGACAAGTTCCGCGAGCTGTCGGTCGAGTATTCGCGCCTCGAGCCCGTCGTCACGCGCTATCGCGAGTATCAAGGGCTGCTGCGCGAGCGCGAACACGCCAAGGAAATGATGGAAGGCGACGATCCGGATCTCAAAGAGCTTGGACGCGAAGAATACTCCGCGCTCGGTACGCGCATCGAACAAGAAGAAGCGGAGCTGGCAAAGCTTCTGTTGCCGAAGGACGAGCGCGACGAGAGCAACATTTATCTCGAAGTGCGCGCCGGCACGGGCGGCGACGAAGCCGCGATCTTCGCGGGCGATCTGTTTCGCATGTACTCGCGATACGCAGACCGGCGCGGTTGGAAAGTGGAAGTGCTCTCCGAAAACCCCGGCGAACACGGCGGCTACAAGGAAATCATCAGTCGTATCGTCGGCCGCGGCGCGTACTCCCACTTCAAGTTCGAGGCCGGTACGCATCGCGTGCAGCGCGTTCCGGCGACCGAAGCGCAAGGCCGCATCCACACGTCGGCATGCACCGTTGCCGTGCTGCCCGAAATGGCCGAGATCGAATCGATCGAGATCAATCCAGCGGACCTGCGCATCGATACGTTTCGCGCCTCGGGCGCCGGCGGCCAGCACGTCAACAAGACGGATTCGGCCATCCGAATCACGCACCTGCCGACCGGCATCGTCGTGGAGTGCCAGGATGAGCGCTCGCAGCACAAGAATCGCTCGAAGGCGATGGCATTGCTCAAAGCGCGCTTGCTCGCGGCCGAACAAGAAAAGCGGGAACAAGCCGAAGCACAGTCGCGCCGTCTCCAAGTCGGTTCAGGCGACCGCTCGGAGCGCATTCGCACCTACAACTTCCCGCAAGGCCGCGTGACCGATCACCGCATCAATCTGACGCTCTACAAGCTCGCCGATGTGATGGACGGCGACTTGGATCCGATCATCCAGCCGTTGATGCAGGAATACCAGGCGGAGCAGCTAGCGAAGATCGTCGAGTGATTCAAGGCTGTAGGCTGTAGGCTGAAGGAACGGCTTGCGGCGCGGCCACGTATCGCCTGTTCCAAACGACGGCTAGAAGATGCGCACACGATGTGCGCGCCCTACCTTCAGCCTACAGCCTTCAGTCTTCAGCCTACTGCGTGCAGCGCTTGTTCGAGATCCGCGATCAAGTCCGAGGCATCTTCGATCCCGACCGAAAGACGAATGAGCGAGTCGTCGATGCCGAGCGCCTTGCGTTGCTCCGGCGGAATCGACGCGTGGGTCATCAGACCCGGATGATCGACGAGGCTTTCGACGCCGCCGAGACTTTCGGCAATCGTGAAGATCTGCAGCCGCTCGAGAAACCGCTTCGCCTCCTCCATGCCGCCCTGGACGAAGAACGTGACGATACCGCTGAAGCCGTTCTTCATCTGACGTTTCGCGAGCTCGTGCTGCGGATGGCTCGGCAAGCCTGGATAGAGCACGCGCGAAACGTTCGGCTGACGCTCTAGCCATTCCGCAATTGCCATTGCGTTCTCGCTCGATTGGCGCATGCGCAGCGCGAGCGTCTTCAAGCCACGGAGTGCGAGGAAGCTGTCGAACGGCCCGCCGATTGCGCCCACTGCGTTTTGCAGGAACGCGATCTTCTCGGCGAGCTCTTGGCTCGCCGTCACCGCGACGCCGCCGATCATGTCGGAGTGGCCGTTCAAGTATTTCGTCGCGGAGTGCATCACGATGTCCGCGCCGAGCTCGAGCGGCCGCTGCACCCAAGGACTGGCAAAAGTGTTGTCCACGATCGTGAGGATGCCTTTGCTGCGTGCGAATTCGGCAACCTGCGCGATATCGACGAGTCGCAGCGTCGGATTCGTCGGTGTTTCGATCCAGATGAGTCGCGTATCGGCGCGCACGACTTTCGGCAGCACGGTCGGATCGGACAGATCCGCGTACGTAACATCGAGCTTCGCGCTTCGCTTCCTCACGCGTTCGAACAAACGGAAGGTACCGCCATACAGGTCGTTCATCGCCACAACATGGCTGCCGGCATCCAAGAGCTCCAGCAACGTGCTCGTCGCCGCCATGCCGGACGCGAATGCGAAGCCGCGCACGCCGCCTTCCAGGTCGGCGATGCATCGCTCGTACGACTCGCGCGTCGGGTTGCGCGTGCGCGAATAGTCGTACCCTTTGTGCACACCCGGGCTCGATTGCGCGTACGTCGATGTCGTGTAGATCGGCGGCATCACTGCGCCCGTCGACGGATCGGGCGACTGGCCGGCGTGAATGCAACGGGTGGCAAAGCCCAGCGTCTTGGCGTCTGACATGAGGAAGACTCGAAGGTGGAAGTTGCGGAATCCTACTAAATTGCCCGCACGCGCGCGGACATTGGCATCCGCGGCTCACGGAAATCGCGGCGTCGCCTGCTCAGCTCATCTGTCTGCGCAGGTAGTTGAGCACGTCGGAGCGCGTGATCAAGCCGAGGAAGCGATCGCCATCCATGACGGCTGCCGATGAGCGTACCTCGAGCATGGCCACGAGGTTGTTCATGGACGTCGACTTGTCGACGCGCAAGAACGTCGATGTCATGGCCTTGCTGACCGGCTCGTTGAAGCGTTCCGGATGGCCGAACGCAAAGCGCAAGATGTCGTCTTCAGTGACGACGCCGATCAGCCGATCGTCCTCCATGACGGGCAACTGCGAAAAACCGGCATTGCGCAAGCGATTGTGCGCCGTCGTCAGCACGTCGTTCGGACCGACGGTCACGGTTGCACGCTCGCCATGCGGACGGCCGATCAAATCGCGCAAATCGCCATACTGCTTGCGCTGGATGAAGCCTTGATCCTCCATCCAGAAATCGTTGTAGAGCTTGGATAGATAACGCGCGCCCGTGTCGGCGGCGAACGTGACGACCCGCTTCGGTTCCTTCTGCTCGCGGCAGAAGCGCAAGGCAGCGGCGAGCAGCGTTCCGGTCGATGAACCTGCGAGGACGCCCTCCGTCCGCAACAGCTCTCGCGCAACCGAAAACGATTCGCCGTCGGGGATGCTGTACGCACGCTTCGTCAGCGAGAAATCGCAGATCGGCGGAATGAAATCCTCGCCGATGCCTTCGACGAGCCACGTGGTGTTCTTCTCGGTGAGCTTGCCGGTTTGGATGTACTCGGCAAGGATCGAGCCGCGCGGGTCCGCCAGTACGATCTCGACATGCGGCGCGTGCTTCTTGAAGAAGGCGGTCAGGCCCGCGATCGTGCCGCTCGATCCGACACCGACCACCACGGCATCGAGTTTGTGCTCCATCTGTTCCCAGATTTCCGGCGCCGTCGTCTCTTCGTGCGCCTTCGGATTGTCGGGATTGCCGAACTGATTGATGAAGTACGCGCCGCGCTCCTTCGCGATGCGCTGACCGAGGTCCTGGTAATACTCCGGATGACCCTTTGCGACATCCGAGCGCGTGAGCACGACTTCGGCACCCATTGCGCGCAGATTGAAGATCTTCTCCTGGCTCATCTTGTCGGGAATCACGAGAATCAAGTGATATCCCTTTTGTGCCGCAACAAGCGCCAGTCCGAGCCCGGTATTGCCGGCCGTCGCCTCGACGATCGTTCCGCCGGGCTTGAGCTCGCCGCGCTTCTCGGCTTCCTGGATCATGTAGAGGCCGATCCGGTCCTTGATCGAGCCGCCAGGATTCATCATTTCGAGCTTGAGAAATAGCTCGCACGGACCGGTGTCCATCCGCTGCAGACGCAACATCGGAGTACGACCGATCATTTCGAGTGCATTGGAATAGACTTGCATGAATGGCTCCAAGCGCGCTTGAAAGATTCTACTCAAGTTGAACCCGCGAATGCCCGCTTCCGATCCCGCACAAACCGTTTCCGACGCATTGCATACCGCGACTGCCATGTTGTCGCGAGTTTCGTCTTCGGCACGTCTCGACGCGGAACTGCTGCTCGAGCACGTAACCGGATTGCCGCGTGCGCAATTTCATGCATATCCCGAGCGCGAGCTGCCGCCGCAAGCCGGCTGGTCCTTCCAACAACTCGTCAAGCGCCGCATGCAGGGCGAGCCGATTGCGTACATTCGCGGGCAGCAAGAATTCTGGTCGCTGCTGTTCGAGGTGTCGCCCGCGGTGCTCATTCCGCGACCCGAGACGGAGCTCGTCGTCGAGCGCGCGCTTGCGCATCTGAATCCCGAGCAGCAATACCAGGTGCTCGACCTTGGCACCGGATGCGGTGCGATCGCGCTCGCAATAGCGAACGAACGGCCGAAAGTCCGCGTCACAGCAACCGACGAGTCGCGCGACGCGCTGGTCATTGCGACGCGTAACGCTGCGCGGCTTCAAATTCCGCACGTGCGGTTCCTGCAAGGTCACTGGTATTCCGCGCTCAAAGAGGAGCCGACGCGCTTCGATGTCATCGTCTCGAATCCGCCGTACATCGCTACGGACGATCCGGATCTAGATCCGTTCGTGCGCCGCTTCGAACCGAAGGAAGCGCTCATCGCGGGTCCGTCCGGGTACGAAGCGCTCAAGACGATCATTGCGGGAGCACCGCAGCACTTGCTGCCAGGCGGCTGGATCGTGCTCGAACACGGCTGGAAGCAATCCGCTTACGTTCGCGACCTGCTTGTGCGCGCAGGCTTCACTCACGTACGCTCGCACACCGACTTGGCCGGTCACGAGCGCGTCACGGAAGGTTGCCTTCCTGCAGCCTGAGCGGACGCAGGCATTCTCAACTCGACAGGAACAGCGAATGCTCGAATTCAAGACATCGAAAGGCACGTTCACCGTGCAGCTCTTCGAGAAGCAAGCGCCGATCACATGCCAAAACTTTCTGCAGTACGTCGATGACGGTTATTTCGACGGCACGATCTTTCACCGCGTCATCGCCGGTTTCATGATCCAAGGCGGCGGTTTGGATGCGAACTTGAAGACGAAGCCGGGCCAGCGCGCGCCGATCAAGAACGAAGCGAACAACGGTCTCAAGAACAAGCGCGGCACGCTAGCGATGGCGCGCACGAGCGCGATCGACAGCGCAACCTCGCAGTTCTTCATCAATGTCGTCGACAACGATTTCCTGAACCACAGCCCGCGCGACTTCGGCTATGCCGTGTTCGGGCGCGTCGCTTCAGGGATGGATGTGGTCGATGCCATTGCGGGCGTCGAAACCGGCAGCCGAGCGGGATATCAGGACGTGCCGAAGGAAACGATCACGATCGAGTCCGTGCGGCGTCTGGAGACGCCGTCGGAATAAGCGGCTCGATTTCAGGGCGCTCAAACGAACACGCCGTCGCAAGTGCGACGGCGTGTTCTGAGATCGAAGCGTTACGGCGATTGCGTTATCGGAACATCACGCCGATAGCGATGAGCGCGATATCGTTCTCGCC
>DATCLP010000202.1:0-6221 GCA_036563855.1 Steroidobacteraceae bacterium
TCTATTTGGCATTGGTCGGCTGCGATTCGAACGGCGCCGACGATTCGACGCCTCCTGCCACGCCTGTGCGAGTGGAAGCGGCCACCCTCGGACCGGCAGCGCCGCCGATCCATACGAGCGGCGTGATCGCGAACAAGGATGAGCTCAGTCTGTCGTTCAAGGTGGGCGGCGTCGTGAAGCGCATTGCGGTGCGCGAAGGCGAACGCGTGGGCAAGGGACAACGCCTGGCCGAGATCGAGCAGGTCGAGATCGATGCACAAGTCGAGCAAGCGCGGCAAACCTACGAGCAGGCGCAGCGCGAAGTGGAACGCGGCGAGCGGCTGTACGCCGACAAGGTCATCAGCCTCGAGCAACTCGAAGCGCTGCGCACGCGTGCTCGAGTCGCGAAGGCAGCGCTCGATGCGGCTCAATTCAATCGCGGTTATGCAGTCATCGTCGCGCCGAGCGACGGCACGGTTCTGCGCAAGCTCGCGAACGAGCGAGAGCTGGTTTCCGCAGGCGTTCCCGTCATCGTGCTCGGCGCATTGGATCGCGGGTTCGTCGTGAAGGCCGGCGTTGCAGACCGCGAGGTCGTGCAATTGCAGCTCGGTGATCCGGTGAAGATCAGGCTCGATGCGCTTCCGAACGCGGAGTTGCAAGGCACCGTGACTGAGATCGCAAGCGGCGCCGATCCGGCAAGCGGCATGTTCGGCATCGAAGTCGCCATCGAGCCGACCGATGCGACGCTCCGCAGCGGTTTGGTGGCGAAGCTCACGATTACGCCCGCTGCTTCGCGCAACGGAACGCGGACCTACGTGCCGTTGGCATCGATCGTCGAAGGAGACGGCGATCGCGCGAGCGTCTACGTGCTCGAGGGCGATCGTGCGCGACGTCGCGCCGTCGAGGTTGCGTTCATTGCAAACGATCGAGTCGCGCTCGAGCGCGGAGTTTCGGAAGGCGAGCTCGTCATCACTGACGGCGCCTTGTTCCTGTCGGATGGAGAGATCGTCTCGGTATTGCCGCCCGATTCGGATGCGAAGGCCGATGCCGAAGTCGCTCGCCTCGCGCCCTGACGCTCGTCGACTCTACGGATTGCCGGTGCCGCCATGAGCTTTCTCGAATTCCCGATCAAGCGTTATCAGTTCACGCTCGTCGCGTTTGCACTGCTCGTTGCGCTCGGACTCACTTCCTGGCGCAACATTCCGCGCCAGGAAGATCCCTATTTCCCGATTTCCACGTTCCTCATTACGGCCGTTTATCCGGGTGCCGAGCCGATCGATGTGGAGCGTCTCGTCGTCAAACCCATCGAAGACCGGCTGAGCGAGCTCGACGACATCAAGCGCATCCAATCGCACAGCCGGGACAGCGTCGCGACGATCTTCCCTGAGTTCTACACGAACATCGATCCCGAGAAGAAGTACGACGAGGTCGTGCGCGAGCTCAATGCGCTGCGTCCGACGCTGCCTGCCGAGCTGCAGAAACTCGAAGTTCAGAAGATCAATCCCGGCTACGTGAACATTCTGCAGTTTGCATTGGTCTCCGAAGATGCGCCGTATCGCGAGCTCGAAGACTACGCACGCGACCTCAAGGACCGGTTGAAGGCCGTGGACGGCATTCGGACGTCTGAAAGCTGGGCCATTCCGGCGCGCGAGCTGCGCGTCGCGCTCGATCTGCCGCGAATGGCCGAGCTGAACCTGACGCCGATGCAGGTCGTGCAAGCGCTGCAAAGCGAGAACATGAACGTTCCCGGCGGCACGATCGATGTCGGCAGTCGCAGCTTCAGTGTGCAGACATCGGGCAGCTACACGAGCCTGGATGAAGTCCGAGACACCGTCGTCGCCACGGTCGCCGGACGCACGATACGCGTGCGCGACATTGCGCAGGTGAGCTGGGAAACGCAGCCGCACGAATATCTCGGGCGCTTCAACGGCAAGCGCGCCGTGTTCGTCACGGCCAACCAAAAGGACGGCTACAACATCTTCGAGGTGCGCAAGCGGGCGCTCGAGGCGGTCGAACGATTCGAAGCGGAGCTGCCCAGCCGCATCGTGCTCGAACGCGGCTTCGATCAGTCGGAGAACGTTTCGAGACGCCTCAACCGCTTGTCGACCGATTTCGCGATCGCCATCGGACTCGTCTCGCTGACGTTGCTGCCGCTCGGCTTGCGTGCAGCCGGCGTCGTGATGATCTCGATCCCGCTGTCGCTGGCGATCGGCTTGTCGGCCCTCTATTTCATGGGCTTCTCGCTCAATCAAATCTCGATCGCCGGCTTCGTCGTCGCGCTCGGATTGCTCGTCGACGATTCGATCGTCGTCGTCGAGAACATCTCCCGTTTCTTGCGCGAAGGCCACCCGCGAATGCAGGCCGCACTGCTGGCAACGCGACAAATCTTCCAGGCGATCATCGGCTGTACCACCACGCTCGCCTTCGCGTTTCTACCGCTGATGATGCTGTCCGGCGATGCGGGCAAGTTCATTCGCGTATTGCCGACAGCGGTGCTGTCGACGATTGCGGCATCGCTGCTCGTCGCCTTGACCATCATCCCGTTCCTCGCAAGCCGGATGCTGAAGGAGAAGGAATCGCCCGAAGGCAACCGAGTGTTGCAGTGGGTGACGGGTGCGATCCATCGCTTCTACAAGCCGCTCCTGCACCGCGCGCTGATGCGACCGAAGCTCACCGCGTTCGGCTCGCTTGTCGCCTGCTTCGTGATCATGATCGGGCTCGGCGCCTGGATCGGTTTCAGTCTGTTTCCGAAGGCAGATACGCCGCATTTCCTCGTGACGGTGGAAACGCCGGACGGAAGTAGCCTCGCCGAAACGGACCGCGCGCTGCGTTTCGTCGAGAGCAAAGTCGCCGCCATGCCCGAGGTCGTCTCGTATTTCACGAACGTCGGACACGGAAATCCCAAGATCTACTACAACGAAACGCCGCCGGAGCACGCGACGAACTACGGCGAAGTGTTCGTCAAGCTCGCGCATTACCACACCGAGGAAACGCCGCGCCTGCTCGAACGGCTGCGCGGGGAGCTGCGCGCTTATCCGAATGCGCGAATTTTCGTGAAGGAGTTCCAGAACGGTCCGCCGCTCACTGCGCCGATTTCCATCCGCATCGTGGGACCCGATCTCGAGCGGCTCGACGATCTCGCCGCGCAAGTCGAGAAAGTCGTTCGCGAAACGCCGGGCACGCGCGACGTGGTCAATCCCGTGCGCGTGAGCCGCACGAATCTCAAGGTCGAGGTCGACTCCCAGAAAGCTGCCCTGCTCGGCGTGCCTGCGGCCGAAATCGATCGCGCCGTGCGGCTCAGCATCTCAGGCCTGCTCGCTGGCCGCTACAAGGATACGAACGGCGAGCAATACGACATCGTCGTGCGCACGCCGATGAACGGGCGACCGGATCTACAAGCGTTGGACCAGGTTCGGGTTGCGACGGCGAACGGCGGGTTCGTACCCCTTTCGCAGCTTGCCACCGTTCGTTTCGCATTGGCGCCGACCGAAATTCACCGCTACGACCGCGAGCGTGCCGTGATCATCGATGCGCACGTCCAGAATGGCTACAACACCGAGCGCGTCACTCAAGCCGTGCTGGCCAACCTGGAGGAGAAAATCGACTGGCCGCGCGGTTACTCGTTCGTGCCGGGCGGCGAGCTCGAGAGCCGCGAAGAAAGTTTCGGCGGTCTCGAGGTGGCGAGCATCGTTGCGCTGCTCGGCATCATCGCGGTGCTCGTGCTCGAGTTCGGCAGCTTCAAGAGCACATTGATCGTGCTCACCGTCGTGCCGTTCGGTATCGCGGGCGGCATCATCATGCTCGCGCTGACCGGCAACACGATTTCCTTCACGGCGATGATCGGCTTCATCGCGCTGATCGGCATCGAGACCAAGAACTCGATTCTGCTCGTGGACTTCACGAACCGCTTACGCGCCGAAGGCGTGCCGCTCGACGAGGCCATCGAGCGCGCGGGCGAGATCCGGTTCCTGCCGATCCTCCTGACGAGCGCGACGGCGATCGGCGGCATGTTGCCGCTTGCGGTTCAAAACGTCGGGCTCTACTCGCCGCTCGCGTGGGTAATCATCGGCGGTCTCATCTCGTCGACGCTCGTGGCGCGAGTCGTCACGCCCGTTATGTACAAATTGATACCTCCTGCGATCGAGCCTGTTTCGGTCGTGCGCACGAGCTCTATGCCCACGATGCGACCCGTGCGCGAGTCGTAGACGAGCACGCGTGTGCGCCTCCCGCGTTACACTCGAGTACGCAAGTTACGGAGGCGCCATGAAGATCGAGACATTGTCGGTACATGTCGGGCGGGAGACCGATCCAGGCACCGGCGCAGTCGTGCCGCCGATGCACCTGAGCACGACTTTCGAACGCGACCCCGACGGCGAGTTTTCGCGCGGCTTCACGTACACGCGTCCCGATAATCCGACGCGGCGTGCGCTGGAACAGTGTTTGGCAGCACTCGAGGGCGGTGCGGATGCGACCGCGTATGCATCCGGATCGGCCGCTTCGCTCGCCGTCTTCAGCTTGTTGCGTCCCGGCGATCACGTGGTCGCGCCCATCGAGGCTTATCACGGCACTGCCATGCAGATTCGCGATTTGCTGGGTCCGATGGGCGTCGAGTACACGTTCGTCGACATGACGAACCTTCACGCCGTGCGCGATGCGATGACGGGACGCACGCGCCTCCTCTGGATCGAAACACCCTCGAATCCGATGCTCAAGATCAGCGATATCGGCACCCTTGCCGAGCTTGCGCACGGCCGCGACGCCCTCGTGTGTGTCGACAACACCTTCGCAACGCCGGTGTGGCAACGTCCGTTCGAGCATGGTGCCGATCTCGTGATGCACTCGAGCACGAAATATTTCGGCGGCCACAGCGACTTGATGGGCGGCGTCGTCATCGTGCGCGAGAAAGGCGAGGTTGCTGACAAACTGCGCGTCTATCAAGCGACTGCAGGCAGCGTACCTTCCCCCTTCGATTGTTGGTTGCTGCGACGCAGTCTCACGACGCTCCCTTGCCGCGTGCGGGCACAGACGCAAACGGCCGAGCAGCTTGCTCGATTCCTGGACAAACATCCGCGCGTCGAGCGGGTCATGTATCCCGGCCTCGAAACGCATCCGTCGCATGCGCTTGCACGCAAGCAAATGTCGGGATTCGGCGCGATGTTGTCGTTCTTGGTTCGAGGCGGACGCGACGAAGCGTTTTCGGTTGCGGCGCGGCTCAGGCTGTTCACGCGTGCAACGAGCTTGGGCGGCGTGGAAACGCTGATCGAGCATCGCGCCTCGATCGAAGGCCCTCATTCGGTGACGCCGCAGAACCTGCTGCGTATCTCGGTCGGGCTCGAGCATGCCGACGATTTGATCGCCGACTTGGAGCAGGCGCTCGCAAATTGAAGGGGGACGCACCGTTGCGCGTCCTTGCCGCAACCGCCGGTCGAAATGCCGCTAGGGAATCCGCCGCATCACTTCTCGACCGGGCGGTTCTCGTCCTGCCACTTCACGATGTCGCCTTCGAGATGCAGCACACGCTTGAAGCCTTGCTCGGCCAGCGCTTGTTGGGCGAGCGCAGCACGACGACCGCTGCGGCAATACACGACGATGTCCTTGTCCTTCGCGCCGACGAGCTCGGCGATGCGATTCGGCAACTGATCGTGCGGAATATTGAGCGCGCCGGGCACATGGCCCGAAGCGAACTCTTGCGGCGTCCGCACGTCGATCACGATGAGTTCGGCATCTTTCTTTTCGATCCGTTCGGCGAGCGTATCCGGCGCAATCGTTGCCGTTTCGGCGAATACGGCCGTACACGTTGCAAGCATCGCGACGACGAGGAATTTGACGATAGCGTTCATGAAGCCTCCAAGGCTGCGGTCATCAGGTGATAGCGCTCGCGCGAACGATAACCGAGACTCGCATACAAACGTTTTGCGGCCAGATTGTTCCGATCCACTTCCAGGTGCAAGGCGCGGATACCCCAATCTCGCGCCGCTTTCATCGCATATTGCATAGCCTGACGCGCGAAGCCCCGGCCCCGATGCTCCGACAGCACGAACACCTCATCGATGAAAGCGTCGTTTCCGCCCAATTCCAGGTGAATCCGATGCAGACTGCAACATAGCCGATTGCGCGAGTACCGATCTCGATCAGGATGACGCGACCCCACTGCGGCTCGGCAAGCAGCCTGGACATCGCCGTCCGCGCTCGCGCCTCATCGAAGCGTAGCCCGTCATCGCGGTAATAACCCCGCATGAGAG
>DATCLP010000203.1:0-8969 GCA_036563855.1 Steroidobacteraceae bacterium
CCCTACTACATGAAGTGCGCATGGAGCTCACGTCCTATCATCTGCGTGCGTCGAAGCTGAGCGTGGACGAGATCTCGGCCTTGATGGGATTCTCGAATGCTTCGAGCCTGAGGCGTGCGATTCGCAACTGGACCGGCGAGGCTGCCGGCTCGGTTCGTGCAGCACGGACCCAGCAGCTCGCGATGAGCTGAGGCTGCATTTCCTACTGACCGGATGCGTTCGGCACTCAGGGCGCCGGCAAGGAGTCGCTCGCGGCACATCGCCCCGAACGAACACTTGCCGGCTGCTCTGCGTTAGGCTTGCGGGTTCAGCAACCTCGCGATGCGTGTAATGACCGATCTAACCGTTTTCCCGATCACGAAAAAGTGGCCCGCGAAACACCCCGACCGGCTCCAGCTATACGCGATCAACTCGCCGAACGGCGTCAAGGCGTCGATCATGTTGGAGGAAACCGGGCTTCCCTACGAACCGCATTTGGTCGACTTTTCGAAGGATGACCAACGATCGCCCGAGTTCCGATCGCTCAATCCCTACGGAAAGATTCCGGCGATCATCGACCCGGACGGACCGGGCGGCAAACCGCTCGCACTTTTCGAATCGGGTGCGATCTTGCTTTATCTCGCCGAGAAGACCGGCAAATTCCTGCCGCGAGATCCCTCGGCCCGTTACGAGACGATTCAGTGGGTGATATTCCAAGTCGCCAACATCGGTCCTCTGTTCGGCCAGGTCGGCTTTTTCTACAGATTCGAAGGCAGAAATTGGGAAGACAAGCGCCCCCTCGAACACTACGTCTCCGAGAGCCGGAAGCTTCTCGAGGTGATCAATGCGCGGCTCGAAACGCGCGAATGGATCATGGGGCGGGAATACACGATCGCCGACATCGCGATCTTCCCGCTCGTGCGTAATCTGATCGGCTACTACGACGCCGGCGATCTCGTCCGCATCTCCGACTTTCCCCACGTCTTGCGTGCGCTCGATGCCTTCCTCGGGCGCCCGGCGGTGATTCGCGGAGTGAAGATTCCGAGCCGGGAGATGGTTGAAGAAGATTGAGGACGACGGGCAACAGCTACGGGCCACGACCAGAAGGTCGTGCGCGAAGCGCGCGTGTGATTCCGCCTCTCCTTCGGGGAGAAGCACGCAGAGCGAAGCGTGCCGGTAAGTGGGCAATCGCTCCAGCCGGAGTTCAGCACCCGCCCTGATCTATACTTGACCTTTTCTTGATTTCGCCTCTCGCGCTCCTCGCGAGCTGGAGTCTTCAATGCATCGATATCCTACCGCCCCATCCATCCGGGCCGCGCGCGTCATTGCGATCGCGATGCTCGGTTTTTTTGCCGTCTGGGCCTTCGCGCCGGAGCTGCTCTTGCGTGTCGGGCGCGTCGAAGCGGCGCCGCGGGAAATCACGCCGCGCGGCGAGCTGACGGCCGAAGAGCTCAGCACCATTGAAATCTTCGAGCGCTGGAAGGCGTCCGTCGTGTTTATTTCCACGCGCGATCGCGTCGTGGACTTCTGGACGCGCAACGTATTGAGCGTGCCGCGCGGAACAGGCTCGGGCTTCATTTGGGACGACCGCGGCCACGTCGTCACCAATTGGCACGTGATCTCGGGCGCTGCCGAAGCAATCGTGAGGCTCGCAGACGGACGCGACTACTCGGCATCGCTCGTCGGCGCGAGCGCAGCGCACGACATCGCTGTCTTGCGCATTCGCGTACCCGAGAATCTTCCTGCACCCGTCGCTGTCGGCACGAGTCACGATTTGCGCGTCGGACAAAAAGTCTTCGCGATCGGCAATCCGTTCGGTCTCGACTGGACGCTCACGACGGGCGTCGTGTCGGCGCTCGACCGTTCGCTCACGCAGGATGACGGCCGAATCATTCAACACTTGATTCAGACGGATGCCGCGATCAACCCGGGCAATTCCGGCGGTCCGCTACTCGACAGCGCAGGCCGATTGATCGGCATCAATACGGCGATCTACAGCCCCTCGGGTGCAAGCGCCGGCATCGGCTTTGCCGTGCCCGTCGACACGGTCAATCGCGTCGTACCGCAGCTCATCGCAACGGGACGCTACGCACCGCCAAGCCTCGGTATCGAAACCGACGAAGTCCTGAATCGAGCTATCGAACGTCAGCTCGGCATCGACGGCGTTGCCGTGTTGCGCGTACGTCCCGGCACGGGCGCCGAACGCGCAGGGTTACGCGGCGTTCGAATCGGACCGCGCAACACGATCATTCCCGGCGATGTGATCCTCGAAGTCGACGGCAAGGAAGTCACCAGCGCCGCACATCTCAACGCGCGACTCGATGACTACCAGGTCGGCGACACGGTCACGCTTACGATTTGGCGCGAAGGCAGGCGCGAGCAAGTTCGCGCGACGTTACAGCGAGGTGAAGGCGAAGCGAGCAGGTGACGCTGAGGGCTTGGGGCTTGGGCTTGGGGCTTGGGGTGGCGGCGTGTCCGAGCGGACTAGACACCGCTGACTCGAAGCGAATCGCGGAGCGAAACGCACCAGCCGCTCCGCCGCCGCCATCCGCTTGCACTGATATTAGTATTAGTATGTGAAGCGCCAGGGAACATCTATCTCGCCGGGAGTCGCTTCACCCAATGCCTTCATCAGCCGTACCGCAGATCAAGCCGCTTCCCGAGACGCCCAGCGTCTTGAGACAGGTCGTCGACGCCGTGCGCTGGGAAATCTTGCTCGGCAATTTCCCGCCAGGCATGCGCTTGAAGGAGATCGAGCTGTGCGAGCAATTGGGCGTCAGCCGCCCGTTGCTGCGCGAGGCGTTTCAGCGGCTGCGCTTCGCGGGCCTCGTGGAGATTCGCGACCGGGCCGGTGCGCGTGTCGTCGATCTTTCGCCCAGCGAACTTGCAGACGTGCTGGATTTTCAGACGACCATGTTCGCGTTCATCAGCAGGCTCGCAGCGTTGAATGGCGATGCGCAGCAGAAGGAGACGCTGGTCCGCGAGGCGCGCGCGTTCGAAGAGAACACGCGCCGCGGGGTTTACGAGACGGTCCGCGATTTCACGCTTGCACGCTATAAGGTGCAGCATCAGCTCCACGTGTGTACGGGTAGCTATTACCGCGTCAACAAACGACGCGGCTTCGTTTCGGAAATCATGCATCCCCACCTTCTCGTGCCCTATAGAACCGAAGAGCTGCGGCTCGCCTCCGCACAACGCTGGCTGCGCCTCGCCTTGTTGGTCGCGCAAGGCGATCCCGACGAAACCGAACGCTACGCGATCGAAGTGAACAACGAGATCAAGGCCGCGGTGTTCGAAGGCCTCGGCATACCGATTCCGCAGACCTGGGCTCGAACGTGAAGCCGCTGTCTGGAATGAAAGTGGAGCGCCGCCCACTTCAAAGCGGCATCCGCAACAGCATCCTCGATGCAATTGCGAGCGGCGCCGTACGGCCAGGTCAAAAGATCGCGGTGCAGCCGCTGGCCGACCTGCTCGGCGTCAGCGTCACGCCGGTTCGCGAAGCGCTCAACAGCCTCGTGAGCGAGGGCGTCCTCGAAATGCTGCCCGGCGGCGCCGCGATCGTGCCGACGATCACGCGCGAGGCGCTCGAGCAATGGCTGTGGCTCGGCCGCACGATCGAGCTGCAGCTCATCCGTTGCGGGCTCGAACGCATGACGCGCGCCGATGCGGAAAAGCTCGCGGCTCTTGCCGAAGCAGCGTCGCGCCAATCCGAAAGCGAGACCTGCGCGGATAGCTGCGTCACGCTCATCGCGCGACTCATCGCGCTCGCAGAGCAACCTGTGCTCGTCGAAAATCTTCAACGAGTGCGCAACCGCTGCGGCGCACATCTAGTCGCCGCAAGCCGCAGCGTCGGCGCTGCCCCGGCCGCGAAGTTTCTGAAGGAGTGCGCCGCCGCGCTGCGTGCTCGCCGCGGCGCCAAGATCGAGTCGGCGTACCGCGCCTGGCGGGATCGCATCGACGCAGCGGCGCTCGAGTCTGTCTGACCTCAAACCACTCGCATCGGCGGCAGCAAATAGCTGCCATCGAGCAGCTCGCGCTTTGGCAAATAGGCGCGGAAGCTGACGGCGAACCTGTCGGCCTGCGGTGCCGGCAGCCAGTTGGCGCGACGCCCCGGCCCAGGATCCTTGCTCGAGATCCAGATGTCGAGCGACCCGTCCTTGCCGTACTGGAGACCCGGCGTGCGATCGCCGATCGAATAGCGGTCGATCGGATTATCGAAGAAAAAGTACTGCCCCTCAGGCGTGATGCGATACATGGTCAGCGACCAAAAAGCGTCGACGGGAGGAAACTTGCCGGCATCGAAGTGCAGCACCCAATCCTTTTTCGCGTCGAGGTGATGCGTGCCGTCATCGGCGACCGGCCGCATGTACATCGCTTCGACGGGCGGCAGCGCCGCGAGGCCACCCAGCGCAATCTGCGCGCGGTATAGATAGTTCTGCCCGAAGTTGCCGAGACTAGGATCGGGGTAAACCCAGCCGTTCGCGACACGACCACTGCGTCGGCCACGAACCTGTCTACGCGCGAGCGCGATGCCGGCCTCGATCTCCCGCGCCTGCGCCGCCGAAAAACGGTTGGGATCGAATCCGCCGCGCGGGCCAAGACCGAGCGCCGCGACGCGCTCGAAGAACGCAAGGTCCGTCACAGGCGGCGGATTCTCTGCGAGCAGCGCCTGCACTGCCGAGAAGTACGCCGACCACGTTGCGTTGCGCGACGCGTATTCCGGCGGCTTATCGCGAGCAGGGCCGATCACCGACATACGATCTTGAATGGCGTTGGCCGCCGCACGATCGCTCTCACCATCGATCAGCAACCGCACGAGCAGCCATACCCAGCGTGTCGGCGAACGAAGAGCGAGCGGATCGGCGCTCGCTTCATTCGGTCCGACGAGCGTCACCTCGCGTGCCGCCCCGCCCGTCGTGCGCGAGCCGAGCACTGCGAAGTTGTTGCCGTACATGTCCATGAACTGGTAGCTGACGTAGCGCTCGCCAACCGCAGGCATGACGATCTTCACGGGTCCGGCGGACAGATCGATCCATGCACGCGAGTACAACGTATCGTTGTTGGGCGAGACCACTCCCTGACTGCGAGGCGTCTTCAGCATCCGATCGTGAGCCAGCACGTTCGGAGGGACGTTCTTCAATGCGAGCGTTCGTGCCCGCGCGTTCTCGATGAGCATGAGCCCGTACAGCCAAGCCTCGGCCGCCGCCTGTTCGAGCGGCAACGGTCGGTCGAGCGCAACGGCTTCGGACAGCATCGGCCACGCTCCGACCAGTGCGCTGCCGATCAGGAATTCTCTGCGATCGATCATGTTTTCCCCCTGATGCTATCGTTGCGATTCTCGTTTCGTACGCGAGCGACCCCTAGAAGCGAGCCTTCAGCGCTTTCGAGAAAACGCGCGGCTCGCTGAGCGTGCAGCGAAGCACCGTCTTGCCCGTCACCGGGTCGCGCAATCCATACGCAGCGTCGTTCGGCTGCGCGAAGCGCGTTCCGCACACCAGCTCGTCGGTCAGGTTCTTGCCGATCAATGCCAGTTCCCAGCGGTCGTCCGCGCCGAGCAATGCGAGCCGGGCACCCACGATCGTGTGCTCGGGCTCCATCGCATCCGGATTGTTGTCTCCCGCCGCGGCAAGGCTCATCTCGCTGACATAGCTCACATCGCTCCGTAACTGTAGCGTGAGGCCATGCCAAGGCAGCGGGATTTCGTAGCTCGCCATCGCCGCAGCCTGGAATTCCGGCGAATATGGCGCACGCTCACCCGTCAGATCCTGTACGCCGCCATGACCCGGCAAGCCGGGTGCATTGCGGAAGTCCAGATACTCCGAGTCGAGATAGGCCGCCGAGAGGGAGAACGTCAAAGCGTTCGTGGGCCGCATAGCAAGGTCCCATTCCACGCCTCGCTGGCGGATCTTGCCGTCGTTGCGCACGCGGAATGAGACGCCGTCATACGTGCGAAACTGCAAGTCGTCGACGATCATCCAGTAGAACACGGCGTTCAGGGTCATGCGTCTGTCGAACAACAGGCTTTTCACGCCGAGCTCGTAGTTCTCGCTCACTTCAGGACGGAAGATGCGCGACTGGCCTTGCACCGTCGTGCCGCCGCCGCTGTCGAAGCCGCCGGACTTGTAGCCAGTCGTGTACGTCGCGAACAACGTGACGTCGTCGAGAACGCGAAGCGACGTACCGAGGCGATACGTAACCTCGTCGTCGTCGTGCTGCAGCTCCGTGAATTCGGTGGCGCGTTGCGCCGCCGGATTGAACGATTGCTGCGAGAAAGTGCCCTCCTTCTCATCGCGCGAGTAACGGATGCCGGCGGTCACGTCCCAGCTCGGTGTGATGCGATACGTGCCCTGGAAGAAGCCCGCCCAGGCACGCGTGTCCTGATCGAACGCCAGCACGATGGCGTTTTCCTGCTGCCCGGCGAGACAGCCCGCCAGGCGCGCCGGCTGGGTGTTGCGGATGAAGACGTCGCAGAAGGCAGGTAAGAGACTCTGAACGTCGCCGATCAGGAAGGTTTCGTCGTAGTAGTACAAGCCGGACACGAAGTTCGCCCGACCGTCGAGCAGCGTATCCGGCGAAATCAGCTGCAGCTCGGTCGAGAAGCTCTTGCTGTCGTACGTGCCGCGGCGGTTTTGCGTCGGCAGCGGCACGTTGCCGATGCTGTTCTGAAACTGATCGTTGCTCCAGTCGCGATAGCCGCTGATGAGCCGCAGGCTCCAGTCAGCGCCGAAGTTCCATGTCAGGTCGCTCGAGAGGCCGAACTGCTCGTCATCGAGCGTGCCGCCGGAATCCTGGCGAACGTGCCGGTCGTAGGTGTCGTGAAGCAACGGCAGATCGCCGGTGAGCGGCCCCGGGCCATCGGGATCGAGTCGTGCTCGCCAGTTCTCGATCGCCGTGGGCGTCAGCGACTCTGTGACGACCGAGACCGCCTGAGCGCCATCGCCTTTGACCGTCTGATAATCGGCCTTCAGCACCCAGCTTACGTTCGGTGTGATTTCCCAACGCGCGCTCAGCCGCGCCGAGCGAATGTCGTTTTCGCCGAGCCTCATGTCGTTGAGCTCTTCGTAGCCGGTACCGTCGGTGTGCTGACCTAGAAGCGCAAGTCGCACGGCGAAGTTGTCCGAAAGCGGCGCGTTGAACACGCCCGTGCCCTTCCAGAAGCCGTACTCGCCGGCCTCGGCAGCGACGACCGTTGCGAGCTCATTGCGCGGCGAAGCGGTGCGCAAGCTGACAGCTCCTACGGATGCATTGCGTCCGAACAGCGTGCCTTGCGGACCGCGCAGCACTTCGACCATCTCGATGTCGTTGAGTCCGGCGAGAAGGCTTCCGACGCGCGGCACGTATACGCCGTCGAGAAAGAACGCGACGCTCGGCTCGATCGCAGTGTTGCCGGCAGTGCCGATGCCGCGCATCGCCACACGCGTGTTCGTCACTTGCGGTGCCGTCGCAAGGAACAGGCCCGGCGTCAGGTTGCGCAGATCGCGAATATCGTCGACGCCGGCGGCTTCGAGCGATTCGGCGCTGAACACCGCCATCGAGATCGGTACGTCCTGCACGTTCTCCGCACGCTTCTGTGCAGTGACCACGATCTCCTCGACGAGGGGTTCTGCTGTGTTCTGTGCTAGCGATGCGGATGAAAGCGCGATGCAAGTTGCAAGCGGCACGAGCCCGAACATCGACAACGACGCAAGCGATGACTTCGACATTGCTTCCCCCTCGGGATGATGTTTCTCACAGCGAAATAATGTTTTGTCTTTCACCCCATATTGTGGGAACTTAGGTGATGGGTCAAGCAGCATCGGCCGCGACCCGCGCGAGAGAACGGGGGATTCATGAGTAGTGACACGAACGTCGAAGCGATCATCGCGCGTCACTTCAACGCGCGCGTTGCGCTCGGCGCGCAGACGACGAACGATGTCGCCGCAGATCGCAAATTCGTCGATGCGGTCGGGCGAGGTATCGCACTTATCGAAGCGTTCGGCCGTCGCATGGGTCCGCTCAGCAACGCCGATCTGCACGAGATCACGGGTTTCTCGAAGCCCGCGATCACTCGTCTCGCTCACACGCTGGTGATGCTCGGTTACTTGCGCCGCGTCGAGAACGGACGTTTCGAGCTCACGCCGAAGATCGCATCACTCGCGCGGCCCATGCTCGAAGCGAGCGCTGCGACGTTGCCGAGCGATGCGCTCGCGGCGATTGCAGCGAGCGGCCCATGGTGCATCGTCGTCGCCGAACCGAACGGCGCCTCGCTGATCGTCACGGCAAGTTTTCGCGGCACGGCGCCAGGTACGCCGGAATGCGCGATCGGAACCACGCTCGATCTCGCAACGACTTCCGCAGGTCGCGCGTGGATCGCAACGCTCGATGCGCAAGCGCGTCAGCAGGCACTGTTGTCGCTCGATCTCGAATCACACGCGCTCGAGGTGTTCGCGACGGCGCGCGCCAAGCTGTTGAGCGACGGATATTGCGTCGAAGTCGGGGAATGGCGTCGCGGCTTGGCAACGCTCGCCATGCCGTTCGATGCGGACGGACGAGCGGGCGGACGCGTCGTGATGTGTGCCACGCCCGAGAAACGCGCGTGGCGCGAGCGCTTGGTACGCGACGTCGTTCCGAAGCTCCGCAAAACGCTGCCGTTCAGCGTCCCGGCGCGCTGAAACACTGCAAGAGAATCGTAAAGCTATGCATCGTCTGGCCTATCGATACGTCGCGATCTCGCTGCTTGCGCTCGGCGCGAGCGGGTGCTCGCAGGAATCTTCGACGTCCGCACCCATCTCACAGAACGCGTCCGCGCGGCCGAACGTCATCGTCATCTTGGCGGACGACCTCGGCTACGCCGACATCTCCGCCTATGGCATCAAGCGCATCTCCACTCCGAACATCGATCGCATCGGTGACGAGGGCGTGAAATTCACTGATGCGTACGCGGCGGCACCGGTCTGCGCGCCTTCGCGCGCCGCGTTGCAAACCGGCCGTTATCCGGGGCGGTACGGCTT
>DATCLP010000204.1:0-2111 GCA_036563855.1 Steroidobacteraceae bacterium
CTATTTGATCGAAGACGGTAAGCTGACTGCACCAGTGCGGGGCGCGACGCTGATCGGTAACGGCCCCGATGTATTGCGCAGGGTGTCCATGGTCGGCAACGATTTGAAGCTCGACGAGGGCGTCGGTACCTGCGGCAAGGAAGGCCAGGATGTTCCGGTGGGGGTCGGGCAACCGACGTTGCGCGTCGACGGACTCACAGTCGGCGGAACGGCGGCAGGATAGGGGAGAACGTCTGCAAAAACGTTAGAGGCCCCTCGTCCATGCGGGACATCGCTGCTACGATCTCCCCCTTCGAATTGCCCGAACTGTCAAATCATGTGGATTGCGCGCCCGATCTACGAAGTCCTGCCTTACGTCTACATGGTGGTGGGCGCCGTGCTGCTGGGCTTCGCATGGTTCTCGTCGGCGCTGCCGGGCGTATTGCTCGGACTTGGATCGCTGTCGATGCTTGCCGGCATCGTGATCTGGCTGCGCCGCAAGGACTATCGAACTCGGCAAGCCGAGTACAACAGCCGCAGCTTGGACGACTAGAACCTATCCCGAAACTACTGCGCGCCCTCGGGTAATCCCGCGACCGGCGCGGCGCGTCGCTCTTCGAACGCGACCTGCGGCCGTTCATGACGCTTCGAGCTTGGCTTCTAGCGTGTTGCCGATGGGGCAGGTGACGGAATAGTGGAGATCTGCGGCGGCTCGCGTCAGCTGCGTTGCGCGGACACAGGGTCCGCATCATCCTCTTCTTCTTCGTTGACCTCGCTCTTGAGCAAAGCGCTCACGTCGTCCGCCGTTTCTACATGCAGATTCCGGCCCCGCGCACCGCGCTCGTCGAAGTACATGATCTCGTGCTGTCCGATGTGCACCACGTCGCCGTCGTTGAGCAGGCGGCGGCGAACGCGCTTGGCTCGAACATAGATGCCGTTCGTGCTGTTCAAATCCTCGACGAACGAGCTGTGCAGCGACGAGACGATTTGCGCGTGATGCCGGCTGATGTACTTGCTGTCGATCTGCAAATCGTTATCCGGAGTGCGCCCGATGATGAAGCGGCCGGGCGTCAGCTCCCGTTCGGCGATCGTCTGGCCGTTGAAACCGACGAGGATGCGACCTAGCACGATGCGGCGGTCGTTCTGACGGTCGTTCGACGATTCAGCCGCCTGAGCATTCATGAGCGCATGCTGCGGCGTGAAGGCTCGCATCTTTTGAGACCGCTCGGCGAATTCGACCCACTCCATCTCGTCGATCGCCGCTTGCACGTCCTCCACGGTTACGTGGTCACGCTCGCGAGCGAACGCCGCCATCATCGCCGTGTCGCAAAGCGTGTTGATGAGTCGCGGAATACCGCCGGTGTAGCGATAGATCAGCGGAAAAGTATCGGGATGGAAGATTTCTCTTCCCTGCGAGCCGGCAACTTCCAGACGATGCTGGATATAGGAGACCGTATCCGTCTTGGATAGCGCGGTCAGGTGAAAGCGCAGGCGGATGCGTTGTGCAAGCTGCACGAGATTCGGCGAGTTCAGCTTGTCGTTGAGCTCCGGTTGGCCCGCCAGAATGATTCGCAGCACCTTCTCCTTGGTCGTCTCGATACCCGAGAGGAGGCGAATTTCTTCGAGCACCTTGTTCGACAGGTTCTGCGCCTCGTCGACGATCAACAAGACGCGCTTGCCGTTCGCGTACTGTTCGATCAGGAACTGATTCAGCGTCGCGAGCAGCTCGGCCTTCTTCATCTTGAACGGTTGGAAGCCGAACTGCACCAGCACGGATTGCAGGAACTCGACCGCAGATACCTGGGTCTGGCTGATCTGTGCGACGACGACGTCCTTTTCGAGCTCTTTCAGAAAGGTTTCGATCAGCGTCGTCTTGCCGGAGCCGATCTCGCCCGTGATGACGACGAACCCGTCCGTGAACCAAATCGTCGACTCCATGTACGCCTTGGCGCGTGCATGGTGTTTCGACAGGTACAGGAATGCCGGGTCCGGCGTGAGCCGAAACGGCAGCTCTTGCAACTTGAACAGCTCGAGGTACATGGATTCCTGGGCGCCTGAGTTCGTGGCCGGGTCGGCCTCCTTACGACGAGGAGGTTGTCTTACCCGCCAAGCCCTCGGATGGGGCAAGTGTA
>DATCLP010000205.1:0-4866 GCA_036563855.1 Steroidobacteraceae bacterium
ACCTCGTCTACAGCGGCACAGCCGTGAAGCGCTTCGGCGCTCTGCGGCTGAGCGGCATCGCAACCAGCATTGCCTGCATTCTCTGTATCGCGCAATTCTTCATCCTGCGACCGCCGAGCGCGATGATCGTTGCGCCGCAGGTCGTCTGGCTCGCCGTCTTGAATGCCACGGTGTGCACGTTCGTGCCGGTGCTGCTCATCATGCTGGCGATCGAGAGGATCGGCGCCTCGCTGACGGCTCAGATGGGCGTGATCGGCCCGGTATCGACCATTCTGTTGAGCATCTGGATCCTCGATGAGCCGTTCACGATCTGGATCGCCGTAGGGACGGCGCTCGTGATCGGCGGCGTGTGGTGGCTCACGCGCGTACCCAAGATGGACCCATAAAACCGTTTGCAGTGCCAACGAGGTGGTGCCAGGCACCGCGTCGTTGTAATCTCGTGCGGCACGGTCTCGGATCGTTGGGTTCGCAAATGCTTCGAGCTTTTTCGCCGTTCGTTCGAGTTTCTTTTCCCGTCCTCGTGCTGCTCGCCGGCGGAGTTGGCCCTACGTACGCACAGGCGCCCGAGGCGATCGGCTTCGGACAGTATCGACCGACACCGCAATACGATGGATCGGTCACCACTTCGCTATACGTGCCCATGCGCGACGGCGTTCGCCTTGCAGTGAGCATCGTGCGTCCGACGAAGAACGGAGTCGTCGTCGAAGAACCTCTGCCGGTCATTTGGCAGCATTCGCTGGGCATTGCCGCCGCAGGTACGGAAGCAGGGCCGCTCGGAGAAGCACGTGCTCGCGGATATCGCCAGGTTCAGACGCTCGTGCGTCATGGCTACGTGATCGTGCAAGTCGCACGCCGGGGTAACGGTCCCTCATTCGGAATACGGCGGGGCTACAACGACCGTATCGAGGCGTACGACGCCTACGAGATCACCGACTGGCTTGCGAAACAACCGTGGTCGAACGGAGCGATCGGCATCTACGGCTGCTCGAACACGGGCGATGCCGCCATGCATGCTGTCACGATGAGCAATCCGAATCTGAAGGCAGCATGGGCGGGATGCTTCTCGTGGGAGAAATACGACGGCTTCTTGCGCGGCGGCATTTTCGCGAACTGGGGCACGGGCCCCACGCGCACCGTCGAGGAGGACATGCGATCGACGCCCGTGCAGGGCGATGAAAGCAAGACATTGCTGCGGCAGGCGGCGGAAGAACATCAGCACGCGCATCCGCTGCGCGAGATGTGGGCGTCGATGCCTTACCGAGATAGCTGGTCGGATTTCACGCAAAGCCGATTCTGGTACGAAGGCAGCGTCGCAACTTATCGCCCGCAGATCGAACGTTCAGGCGTCGCTCTCTACGTGCAAGGCGCCTGGCGCGACGACTTACGCAGCCAAGGCCTGATCACGTTTGCGAACGTAAAGCCGCCCAAGCACATCGTGATCGGGCCTTGGGATCATTGCGGCAACGGCGATTTCGACTTGCTCGCCGAGATGCACCGGTTCTTCGACCAGTACTTGAAGGGCATCGATACCGGCATAGCGCGCCAAGCACCGATTCATTACTACACGGTCAATGCTCCACAGGAGATGGCGTGGCGCTCTGCGTCGACGTGGCCCATTCCCGAGGCGCAGCCGGTCGACTATCACCTGGCCGATGGACGAATGCTACGTGATGCGCCGAAGCGTGCTCGCGACACGCAATTCACCGTTCGCTACGACGTCGATTGCCCGGGAATTCCGCGTCGGCCGGACGGTTTGTTGACTGGCGCGCCGCCTTGCCCGCTCGAGCACGCCGGGCCGCATTTCAGGACCGAGATTCTGAAATCCGATGTGGAAGTCACAGGCGATGCGATCGTCGATCTATGGATTACCTCTTCGACGCCGGACGCGAACATCTTCGTCTATCTCGAGGATGTTTCGCCGGACGGCAAAGTCACTCCCGTTACGGATGCGCGTCTCAAGGCGTCGCTTCGTAAAGTCTCGAAACCGCCTTACGAGAACTTCGGCCTACCCTACCATCGCAGTCACGAGGAAGACGCTGAACCGCTCTCGCCAAGTGAGCCTGCGCGCTTGACGTTTGCGTTCCTGCCGACGTCGTACATCTTCAAGGCAGGGCACCGCATTCAAATTACCGTGGCAGGCGCGGACTACCGCGAACGCGATCGCACGCCGAAAACGCCCGCGCCTGTCATCAAGCTCCTCGCCGATCCGCAGCATCCGTCGAAGGTGCAGCTACCCGTGGTCAAGCGGAACAGGGAATAGGGAAGGGAAAAGGGAGGCCCCCTCCCTGATCCTCCCCCGATTCGCGGGAGAAGGCAATCATCCGCGCGCAATGCGCCCGTCGCGTCGCCTGTCGCTGTCGTTGTATTCGACCTTCTTGCCAGACCCCGGTACTCCGCGCCCAGAGCTCTCCTTGCGAATTTGTTACAAGTTCTTACAACCTTCGCCTTTCGACGGCCGAATAATTGACTCGCCAACAGCGGTTCTAGACCGCGCTAGCGAACCGAGGACGCCCGTGAGTTACGACGCCGTCATCGCTGCGAATCGCTTCGGGCTCGGCGCCCGCCCAGGTGAGCTGCAAGCCGCAGCTTCGGACCCGCGCGGCTGGTTGCGCGAGCAAATCCGCGGACCGCGGGAGCTGCCCGCCGAAATCCGCGCACTAACGCCCTCCTCTGCCACGTACGCGCGTTACGAAGACCTGGCACGTCAGCGGCGCGAGACTCGTGAACCGGCCAAAGATGGGCAAGCTGCGCAACGCGCATTCACGACGCTGCGCGAGCATTTGGCGCCGATCTATCGCGAGCAGGTTGCCGCACGCTATCGCGTCGCGACGCATTCGCGCGAATCGTTTCGCGAACGGCTGGTGCATTTCTGGACCAATCATTTCGCCGTGTCCGCGGACAAGCCGCAGGTGCTCGCGCTCGCTGGTGCGCTCGAGAACGAAGCAATCCGACCGCACCTCTCGGGCTCGTTCTTGGACATGCTGCTCGCCGTCGAGTCGCATCCGGCGATGATCCTGTACCTCGACAATCAAGCCTCGGTCGGTCCGAACTCGACGCTCGCGGGACGCGCAACGCGGCGCCTCGCTGATGCGGAACGCAAGATCGGTCTCAACGAGAATCTCGCGCGCGAAATCCTCGAGCTGCACACGCTCGGCGTGAATGGCGGCTACACCCAGGCAGATGTCACCGCATTCGCGCGCGCCTTGACCGGGTGGTCGATCGGTACATCGCTCGGTCCGTACGCACAGGGCACGCCGGGCAAGTTCCTGTTTCGCGAAAACGTACACGAGCCCGGCGCGCAAACGATCCTCGGCAAGCGCTACGGCGAGAGCGGTATCGAGCAGCCGCGCGCGATTCTGCGCGATCTGGCTCGTCACCCCTCAACGGCGACGCACATCGCAGCCAAGCTCGTGCGGCATTTCGTCGCCGATGTGCCACCGCAGCGCGCGGTTCAGCGCATCGCGAAAACTTTTCGGGACACCGACGGCGATCTGCCGAGTGTGCACGCCGCTCTCGTCGATCTCCGTGAGGCGTGGGCGCACGAGCTCAAGAAGCTCAAGACGCCGCACGAATTCGTCGTGTCCACGTTTCGGCTGTTCGATTTCGTGCCGGCGCAGCCTCAGCAGACGATTGCAGCGTTCGATCTGCTCGGGCAGCGACCCTACACGCCGGGGTCGCCGGCCGGATGGCCGGATACTGCAGACGGCTGGGACGGGCCTGATGCGCTGATGCATCGCATCGAGTGGGCGTCTCAGATCAGCGAAAGAGTCGGCAGACGCTTCGCGCCGCTCGAGCTCGCCGCGGCTGCACTCGGCGATGCGCTCTCGGCGCGGACGCGTCAAGCGATTGCTCGCGCCGAAAACGCTGCGCAAGGCATAACACTCCTGCTTGCGAGTCCGGAATTTCAACGACGATGAGCACCATGAAAGTCACACGACGTGCATTCCTGGAAGCTTCGGCGCTGTTCGGCGCCGGCGCTCTCGCGCCGCGATTGCTGCTCGCGAACGGCAACTCCGACGCACGATTCGTCTTCGTGATCCTGCGCGGCGCGCTCGATGGACTCTCCGCCGTACCGGCGTACGGCGACGGCGCATATGCGCGCATGCGCGGCGAGCTTGCGATCACCGTCCCGAAATTGAAGCTCGACGGTATATTCGCGCTGCATCCTTCGCTTGAGCGTTTGCATGCACGCTATCGCGCAGGCGAGCTGATCGTCTTGCATGCCGCCGCCTCGCCCTATCGCGAACGCTCGCACTTCGACGGCCAAGACGTGCTCGAAAGCGGGACGATGCGCACGCACGCGCGCGATGGGTGGCTGAACCGCGCGCTGCAATCGCTCGCGCCGGGTCGCACCCCGCAACAGCTCGCTGTCGCCATTGCGCAAAACGTACCGCTCGTGCTGCGCGGCCAAGCGCCCGTGAGCTCGTGGGCACCGTCGCGTCTGCCCGCGGCGGACAGCGACACGCTCGAACGCATCGCGGACCTCTACTCGATAGATCCTTATTTTGCGACGCGCCTGCAGGCGGCGCTTGCCACCGATGCAATGGCAGGCGACATGGGCGGCGGCAGGCGCGATCCGCTCGGCAGCTTCGCCACGCTAGCATCGTCCGCTGGAAAACTGCTTGCGGCCGACGACGGTCCGCGCATCGCCGTCCTGGAAACGAATGGCTGGGATACGCACGCGAATCAGGGTGCTGAACAAGGTCAGCTTGCGAATCGGCTGCGCAGCCTCGACGCAGGGCTCGAAGCGCTGAGAAATGCACTCGGCGCTGCATGGCAACGAACGGCCGTCATCGTCGCGACCGAGTTCGGCAGGACCGTTGCGATCAACGGCACCCGCGGTACAGATCACGGGACGGCGACGTG
>DATCLP010000206.1:0-1955 GCA_036563855.1 Steroidobacteraceae bacterium
AGGCATGCCGGTCGAACCCGAAGTGAAAGTGAGCGCAACGACGCGATCGGCCGGAATCCACCATTTCTCCGGCAGCGCGGAGGCCGACTCGGGAGCGCGATTGGCGAGAAACGTCGCGACGATCGCGTCCGTACACATGTATTGGCGCGGATAGCGATCGGCGAGCTCACTGAGCACGCCGGGTGCCGAGCTCGGCGGAAGCAGAGTCAGCTGCGAACGCAAACATGCCGCCGCCCAAGTCAATGCGAAGTGATAGCGGTTCTCGCACAGGTTCACGATGTTGGGCACGTCGGGCAACTCGGCAGCGAACATGGCGGCATCGGCGATGAATTCGCGCGCTGCAATGCGTCGACCGCAATAAGTCGCAATCGTTGCATCGAGCGATTCGATCCTCACCAAAGCCAGCAGCTCGGCCATTCAGTACCTGACCCTCGTGCCCACAAGACGGCGCAAGTATTCCAGCAATCCCCAATTCTCCAAATCGCGGAATCGATGACGCCGATACGCGAATTCGAGCACGAATACAGCAGCAAGGACGATGTAGTGCACGAAGTTCGTCATGATCGACCATAGCTCGGGGGTCGCCCATGCGGCGCATGCGATGGCCGAAACGAACATGGCGACGAACACGACGCACCAAACTTGCGTGACTTGACGTGCGTAGATCTGCAGTGCCGGAGGCAGCGGTTCGCCGCGCAACGTCTCGGCGATTCGATTGATCATGGGCGTCTCGCCCGGACGCAGCGAACGGGCGAAGACGATCAGGAACGCAGCGGGAATCGCAGCGGGCGGTACGTATAGGGCATACAACCCGCCGCCAGCCAAGACGAGCACGTATAAAACGAACGCGCTGACCGCCAAGGCGCTCCACGCCCAGATCCGACGCGATGCCAATGCGCCCCACAGCGAGATCGCGCTCAGCCACACTAGTGCGGCCCATTGCAGCCGCGGTTCCTGAAACACGACCGCCAGGTGAGCCAGAAGGGGATAGCCGAGCGCGAGCCAGAACATGATGCGAAGCGCAAGAAACTGCGGGATTGCTATCCTGACTGCGCGCTTCGCCGGCGCTTCGCCTGCGTCAGGCGCGCAGGTCTCAATGCGACGCCTGTCGTTCCAACACGTGTTGCGTCAACGTGCGCAGCGACGCAAAGGCGGCCTTGGTGTTGGGGTCCTCCGAACGCAGCTCCACGCCGTAATGCTGTTGAATCATGAGTGCGATCTCGAGCGCGTCGATCGAGTCGAGACCGATACCGTCGTCCGAGCTGCCGAACAAAGGAGCCGTGGGTGGAATCGCTTCCGGTGCGATGTGATCCAGGCCGAGAGCCTCTACGAGGCGCTTTGCCATGAGCGATTCTTCCGCCGTCTGTCCGGACATGCTCTTGAAACTCCGAAATCCAGCCAATGCCGCTGAGACGAATCAGCCGAGGTCCGCTTAGGCTCGCTCGCCGTCGTTTTCTGACTCGTGTAGGAGCGCCGACCGGCTCTCCCCGATGCGAACCGAAAGTCTATACTACGTTGCGGCTGAGAAGTCTCGACGGACCCGGCGCAAGTGCGTCGATCCAGGTTTTGCCTCAAGCCGAGACAGTGCCCCGTGTGCCATTGAGCACGGGTCCGACACGGGCTCGAGCGATTGAGACGACAAGGGCTTGGCAGGAGCCCGACGCGCGCGCATGGCGGCCGATCGGTCAACCGGCTGCGTCGTGCCTCGATCGCGGATGTCGATATCGGCGCGCGACAACGAAGACTTTGCATGCGGGGCGGGAGGAATGAGCAGAATCGGGCGCAGCATCAATCACGCTTGGCGGGTGTTCGCCACGGGATTGGTGTTCGTGCTGTTCGGTCTCGGCGCATTGCTCATCAGTCTGACGGTGTTCCCGCTGCTGCGCCTTTCGACGTCGCGCGCGGACGAGGCTCGCCGTCGTATCCAACGCGCCATGCAACGCACGTTTCGGGGC
>DATCLP010000207.1:0-3666 GCA_036563855.1 Steroidobacteraceae bacterium
GCTATGGTGTACGAAGCGTAGCCGGCCGAAAAGGCCTGACGCATCAGCGTAGACTCTTCTTGTCGGGGATGTGCCGCGAGCTCTACGCGTGCTCGATGTCGGCCGCGAGCAGCTCGATCGCAGCGCGCGCGACCGGAGCCAGACCTTCGCCGCCTTCGGAAACGTGCTCGACGATTTTCTTGCGCATCTGCGGCGCCCAGAATCGGCGCAAGTGCGCTGCGACGTTCTCCGCAGCCTCTTTTTCGCTATCGCTGGCGCCTTCGAAGAAGGCGGCGATTTCGTTCGCCATCGTCACGAGCCGATCGATCCCCATTGCATCAACCTTCTATACGTTCGCGATGACTGTAAATCACATGGCGGTGCGCCCGCGCGAAGCCGACGAGCGTGACGCCGTTCTTGACGGCGACATCGATCGCAAGCGCGGTCGGCGCCGACACGGCCGCGACGAGCGATGCGCCCACCATTGCGGCCTTCTGAACCATTTCGAAGCTTGCGCGGCTGGTGATGATGAAATAGCCCTCGCCCGGATCTTTTCCTGTCCGCACGAGCGCACCGATCACCTTGTCCAAGGCGTTGTGCCGCCCGACATCTTCGCGCACGACCTGAATGCCCTTGCCAGGCAATGCCCACGCCGCCGCGTGCACGCTGCCGGTTCTGGCGTTGACGGGTTGCAAGTCTTGAAGCGCCGCGAGCTGCGCATGCAGCTCGGCGGAAGAAATACGAATGCCCTTGCCGACGTGCTTCGGCGTGCGAATGGCGTCTTCGACGTTCTCGACACCGCACAAACCGCAACCCGTCCGCCCCGCCAAGTTACGCCGCTGACGGAGCAATGCCGCAAAGCTTCGGCTCGAGATACCGAGATTCACCGTCAACGAATCATCGGTCTGAGACACACCGACGGAAAGAATGTCGCTCGGATCTTGCGCGATTCCTTCGCTCAACGTGAAGCCGACGCCGAGATCTTCGAGATCCGCAGGCGAGGCAAGCATCACGACATGCGGAATGCCTTGATAGAGCAAACCGACCGGACGCTCTTCAGCGACGACGTCCGCAACGTCCTCGAGCTTGCCGTCTTCCCAAACCTGAACCGGCACTTCCCGTATCGTTCGCGGCGATACGGGCGTGTCGAGCGGATCCTCAGGCTTCGCTGACATGTTCCTCTCGCGCGGCACGGCGCTCCGTGATCTCGCGGAATCGTTGCCGCCACGACTCGGGCTCCGTGACCTTGATGACTTGCACTGCGGTCACCTTGTACTCCGGACAGTTCGTAGCCCAGTCGGAGTTCTCCGTCGTGACGACGTTCGCCCCGGACTCCGGGAAATGGAACGTCGTGTACACGACGCCCGGCTGCACGCGTTCGGTCACGAGCGCGCGCAACACGGTTTCGCCCGTGCGGCTCGCGACGCCGACCCAATCGCCGTCGGAAATACCGCGCGCCTCCGCATCGTGCGGATGGATTTCCAACCGGTCCTCGTTGTGCCACACGACGTTGCTGGTACGTCGCGTTTGCGCGCCGACGTTGTATTGCGTCAGCACGCGCCCCGTCGTGAGGATGAGCGGATAACGGCTGTTCGTGCGTTCGCTCGTCGGCACGTATTGCGTCACGAAGAACTTGCCCTTGCCGCGCACGAACTGGTTGACGTGCATCGTCGGCGTTCCGTCCGGTGCCGATTCGTTGCACGGCCACTGGATGCTGCCGAGCCGATCGAGCTTCTCGTAGCTTACACCCTTGAAGGTCGGGGTGAGCGCGGCGATCTCGTCCATGATCTCGGACGGATGCGAATAGTTCATCGGATAGCCGAGCGCATTCGACAGCAACTGCGTGATCTGCCAATCCTCGTAACCGGCGAGCGGCTCCATGACCTTGCGCACGCGCGAAATGCGTCGCTCGGCGTTCGTGAACGTGCCGTTCTTCTCGAGGAACGTCGAGCCGGGCAAGAAGACGTGCGCATACTTCGCCGTCTCGTTCAAGAACAAATCCTGCACGACGATGCACTCCATGGCCGAGAACGCCGCAACAACGTGCCGCGTATTCGGATCGGATTGCGCCATGTCCTCGCCTTGGATGTACATGCCCTTGAACGTGCCTTCGATCGCCGCCTCGAACATGTTGGGAATGCGAAGGCCCGGTTCGGGCAGCAACCGCACACCCCAAGCGGATTCGAACAACGCACGCGTCGCATCGTCCGAAATGTGGCGATAGCCGCTCAGCTCGTGCGGGAACGAGCCCATGTCGCACGAACCTTGCACGTTGTTCTGGCCGCGCAACGGATTCACCCCGACGCCTTCGCGTCCCAAGTTGCCGGTGGCCATCGCGAGATTCGCGATCGCCATGACTGCAGTCGTACCTTGACTGTGCTCGGTGACGCCGAGGCCGTAGTAGATCGCCGCGTTGCCGGCCTTTCCATACAGCCGGGCTGCAGCGCGCACCAACTCCGCCGGAACACCGGTAATGTCCGCTGTTGCTTCGGGCGACTGCTCCGGACGCGCCACGAAGGCTTTCCATCGTTCGTACGACGGTAGCTCGCAGCGCTCCTTCACATAGTCGTCTCGCGTGAGACCTTCGGTCACGATCACGTGCGCCAATGCATTCAGCAAAGCCACGTTCGTGCCCGGACGAAGCTGCAAGTGATAGTCGGCCTGAATGTGCGGCGCACGAACGAGGCCGATCGCGCGCGGATCGACGACGATGAGCTTCGCGCCCTGCCGGAGTCGCCGCTTCAATTGCGAAGCGAACACTGGGTGGCCTTCGGTCGGATTCGCACCGACGACCATGATCACGTCCGATTTCATCACCGACGTGAACGCCTGCGTGCCCGCCGATTCGCCCAAGGTCTGCTTGAGCCCGTAGCCGGTCGGCGAGTGACACACGCGCGCGCATGTATCGACGTTGTTGTTGCCGAACGCAGCGCGCACGAGTTTTTGGACGAGATACGTCTCTTCGTTCGTGCAGCGCGACGATGTGATGCCGCCGATCGCGTCGCGACCGTACTGCGCTTGAATGCGTTTGAACTCGCTCGCAGCGTAGGAGATCGCCTCTTCCCACGTGACCTCGCGCCACGGATCGGTGATCTTCCTGCGGATCATCGGCTTCAGCACACGATCGGGATGCGTCGCGTATCCATACGCGAAGCGGCCCTTGACGCACGCATGACCCTGGTTCGCGTGACCCAAACGGTTCGGCACCATGCGCACGACTGTTTGGCCGCGGACTTCCGCATTCAGCGAGCAGCCGACGCCGCAATATCCGCAAGTCGTCGTCACGACGCGCTCCGGCGGCTGCGCGGCGACGAGACTCTTTTCCATCAGCGCTGTCGTCGGACATGCCTCGACGCAAGCACCGCACGACACACATTCGGAATCGATGAAGTTGTCGTCTTGGCTCGCCACGATACGCGAGTCGAAGCCCCGTCCTTCGACGGTGAGCGCGAACGTGCCCTGAACTTCGTTGCACGCCCGCACGCAACGCGAGCAGACGATGCAAGCGCTCGGATCGAACCGGAAGTACGGATTGCTGTCGTCGATCGGAAGATTCGTATGGCGCCGGCCGTCGTAGCCGTAGCGGTTCTCGGTGACGCCGATGAGCTTCGCCATCGCTTTGAACTCGGTGCGGACCGGCATTTGATCGCTCACGTATTCCGCCGGATGATCCGACAGGTACAGTTC
>DATCLP010000208.1:0-6847 GCA_036563855.1 Steroidobacteraceae bacterium
CATCAGCTCCGTGCGTTGCTGATAGATCACCTTGCGCTGGTCGTTGGCGACGTCGACGTACTCGAGCAGATTCTTACGGGCATCGAAGTTGTGCGCTTCGACTTTGCGCTGCGCCCGCTCGATCTGCTTGGTCAGCATGCGGCTTTCGATGACCTCGCCTTCTTTCATGCCGGCCGTCTGCATCCAGCGCTTGGTGCGCTCGGGATCGCCGAAGATGCGCATCAAGTTGTCTTCGAGAGAAAGATAGAACCGGCTCGAACCCGGGTCGCCCTGGCGACCGGCGCGCCCGCGCAGCTGATTGTCGATACGCCGCGACTCGTGGCGCTCCGTGCCGATGATGTGCAGACCGCCTGCCGCAACGACCGCGTCGTGCCGCTTCTGCCATTCCTCGCGTGCGCGTTGCCGCGCCGCTTCGTCGTTCGGGTCGATCTGCGCAAGCTCGGCCTCGAGATTGCCGCCGAGCACGATGTCCGTTCCGCGGCCGGCCATGTTCGTTGCGATCGTCACAGCGCCCGGACGGCCCGCTTGAGCCACGATCATCGCCTCGCGCTCGTGCTGTTTCGCGTTCAGCACTTCATGCGGGATGTTGTGCTTCTTCAGCATGTTGGAGAGCATCTCCGAGGTCTCGATCGACGTCGTGCCGACGAGCGTCGGTTGCCCGCGCGCGACGCAGTCGCGAATGTCCTCGATGATGGCTTCGAACTTGTCCTTGGCCGTCAGATACACGAGATCCGGATAGTCCTTGCGGATCATCGGCTTGTGGGTCGGGATCACGACCACTTCGAGCCCGTAGATCTGCTGGAACTCGTACGCTTCGGTATCCGCCGTACCCGTCATGCCGGCCAGCTTCGAGTACATGCGGAAGTAGTTCTGGAACGTGATCGATGCGACGGTTTGATTCTCTTCGCGAACCCGCACGCCTTCCTTCGCTTCGATCGCTTGATGCAAACCGTCCGACCAACGCCGGCCCGGCATCGTGCGCCCCGTGAACTCGTCGACGATGACGACCTCGCCGTTGCGCACGATGTATTCGACGTCGCGGTGATACAGCGCGTGCGCGCGTAACGCCGCGTTCAGGTGATGCATGAGACGAATGTTCGCGGCGTCGTACAGGCTCTCATCCGGCGCCAAGAGCCCAGCCTCGACGAATAGTTGCTCGGCGCGCTCATGCCCGGCATCCGAGAGGTACACCTGACGCGTCTTTTCATCCGCCCAGTAGTCGCCTTCGCCGTCTTCGGTCTCCTGGCGCTTCAGCTTCGGTGCGAGCTCATTGATCTTGATGTAGAGCTCCGTGCTCTCTTCCGCGGGTCCGGAAATGATGAGCGGCGTACGAGCCTCATCGATCAGGATCGAGTCGACCTCGTCGACGATGGCGTACTCGAGCCCGCGCTGAACGCGGTCCTCGAGCCGGAAGGCGAGATTGTCGCGCAGGTAATCGAAGCCGAACTCGTTGTTCGTGCCATAGGTGATGTCGCACGCGTAGGCAGCGCGTTTCTCCTCCTGGCTTTGGCCACTCTTGATGACGCCGACGGTCAGACCGAGGAACCTGTAGACCGGACCCATCCAATCGGCGTCGCGTTGCGCGAGGTATTCGTTGACGGTCACGACGTGCACGCCTTTGCCCGTCAACGCGTTCAGGTAGGCCGGCAGCGTCGCGACGAGCGTCTTGCCCTCGCCCGTGCGCATTTCGGCAATCTTGCCGAAGTGCAGCACCATGCCGCCGATCAACTGCACATCGAAATGACGCATGCCCAGCACGCGCCGTGCAGCCTCGCGGGTCGCTGCGAATGCGTCTGGCAAGAGGTCGTCGAGCGTCTCTCCGGCAGCCAAGCGGCTGCGGAACTCGTCCGTCTTGTTCCGCAACTGCTCGTCGCTCAGAGCCTGGTAGGCCGGCTCGAGTGCATTTATGCGGTTGACGTACTTCTGGTAGCTGTTCAGCAGCCGTTGATTGCGACTACCGAACAGCGCGGTCAGCCAATTCGCCACGCTCGGAACTCCGGTGGGCTGGGAGAAAAGGGCGGTATTGTACACGCCGGCCCCGGCGCACCGGGCCGGCTCAGCATGGAATTGAGAATGGAGAATTGAGAATTAAAGGGGCTGGCGCTACCCGGACCCCAAGTCCCGAGCCCCGAGCCCTCAATGTCGCCTGTAGCCGGCAGTAGTGACTACTGCTGCTTGATGAAGCTCATCGGATTGACCGCCCGCCCCTGCTTCAGAACCTCGAAATGCAGATGGGGCCCGGTCGAACGGCCGGTAGATCCGATCAGCGCGATCGGCTGACCCTTTTGCACCGTATCGCCGACCGAAACCAGCAAGCGCTGGTTGTGCGCATAGCGCGTGACATAGCCGTTTCCGTGATTGATCTCGACGGTCTTGCCATAGCCGAACCGGTCCTTCGCATAGGTCACGACACCTGAGGCCACGGAAACGACCTCGGCACCCGCGGGTCCGGCGAAATCGACGCCCCTGTGAAAGGTCTTTCGACCGTTGAAGGGGTCGGTGCGATGTCCGAAGTAGGAAGAGATCCAGCCCTGCATGACCGGGCGGCCGCCCGGTACGATCTGCCGGCTCAGGTTGCGCGTCGAGATCATGCTCTCGAGCACGCTCAGTTGACGCTCGCGGTCTTTGAGCTGCTGATTCAGCTCATCGAGCATCGCAGTAAGCTCGGGCGCGGCAACGATGGCGCCTTCCACCAAACCTTCCGGTCCGCCGACAGCTGGCGGCCGATCGAAGTTGAACTCGCCTTTGTCGAGATTCGCCATCTCCGTGAGACGGCGCCCGAGCGCATCGAGACGAATTACATGTGCGCTCATCTGCCCGACGCGCCCAGCGAGAGCGTCGAGACGTTCCTGCAGCTCACGTTTGGTTTCGGCGATTTCCGCGCGCTGCGCTTCGATCTTCGAACGCCAGTCGTCGACCTGCGCGAGCGGATCCGACAACGATTGATTGCGGCCGATTTGAACCCCGAGAAACAGAGTGCCGCCGAGCACGAGAAGCGCGGCACCGATCATGACCGTCAATACGAGTGGACGCCCGAGCTCGATTTGTCTGGCCCGCCCCAATCTCCGCGAAAAGACGATCACGTTCATGGGGGGCGCTCACATCAATGAGATTGCGAGCGCGAGACAGCGCGACTCAGTTGAAGCGTAGCCGCTCGAGGGAGCGAGCTTGTCGTGCGAATTTGTCATCATGTCTCGCGACCCCCAAAAACTGGCGCGAAAAAACGTCCTCTCCGGACAACGCTTGCCTTGCGTCACCGGGCACGCGACGCGAACGTCGCACTCGTAGCGAGCGGCTTGGACGTAGAACCGATATTCGTGTTGTACATCCTGGCAACCCCGCTATCGTGATCGCCTCAGTACCCCGAGAGCGACCTTAGACCGGTGGCTTTGCGTCCCCGCCTTTCGACGGGTTTGCCTTTAGCAGTGGTTCGCAATATGCAGAATTGCAATGGAAAAGATCAAGCGTCTGCGCCTCACAATTTGAACCGAGCCGATCGATTTATGTCACCCCGAAACGGCCGCTCAGCGCCACGGAGCTCTGCGCCTGTGGTGACTGGATAAACGAACAGCTCCCATGACCAGCCGCTTCAAATCGTTGGGCGATGGCCTCGGCCCGCTGATAACCAACCTCGAGCGCCGAGCCCGCGAGGTTCAAGAGCTCGGAGATCGCGTTCGAGCCGTATTACCCGCGCCCGAACGCGAGCACTTTCTCGGCGCCACTTATCGGGGAGAAACGCTGGTCATCAGCATGGATTCCGCAGCGTGGTGTTCACGGCTTCGCTACGACCAGGAAGCGCTCATCCGAGCCTTGCACGAGGCGGGCGAGACGCGCGTCGCGAAGATCAAAGTGCGGGTGGGGAAGAAGACGTGACTCGTGATTCGTGCCAGCGCGGAGCGCGATCTGCCTGCAGGCTCTCGAGTAGTGAGTGGTGAGTAGCAGATACAGCGCACGAAGTGCGCTTCTTCATTCAGCCTTCAGTCTTCAGCCTGCGGAAAGCGCCTCAGGCGCTTTCCGCCAGCGGAAGCGCCGGCACATACGCAATCGGCGCATCGCTCAAATTCTCGAACGTCACTTCTTCCCACGCATCGGGGGTTGCGAGGAGCGTGCGTAGCAGCCGATTGTTGAGCGCATGACCGGACTTGTAGCCGCTGAACTCCGCGATGAGACTGCGTCCGAGCAAATAAAGGTCGCCGATCGCATCCAGAATCTTGTGTTTGACGAACTCGTCTTCGTACCGCAGGCCGTCTTCGTTCAACACTCGGTGATCGTCCAAGACGATCGCGTTGTCCAAGTTGCCGCCGAGCGCGAGGTTGCGCGCCCGCAGGCTCTCGAGATCGCGCATGAAACCGAACGTGCGCGCGCGGCTGATTTCCTTCAGGAACGTCGTCGTCGAGAACTCCATCGAGGCGACGTTGTTGCGCTTGCGGAAGATCGGATGATTGAACTCGATTTCGAAGTTGAGTTTGTAGCCGTTGTAGGGCGCAAACCGGGCCCACTTATCGCCGTCCTCGACCTGGATCGGCTTCAGCACCCGCACGAAACGCTTGGGCGCCGGCTGCTCCGCGATGCCAGCCGACTGCAATAGAAATACGAACGGGCCGGCACTGCCGTCCATGATCGGAACTTCTTCGGCGGTCAGCTCGACGTAGGCGTTATCGATGCCGAGCCCGGCAAAGGCGGAGAGCAGATGCTCGACGGTTGCGACGCGGACGCCATCCTTAATCAGCGTCGTACCGAGCGTCGTCTCTCCCACATGGTCGGCCCGCGCAGGAACATCGACCGGCACGTCCAAATCGATGCGACGAAACACGACGCCGGTGTCCGCCGGCGCAGGCTTGAGGATCATCAAGACCTTCTTGCCCGAATGCAGACCGACTCCGCTCGCGCGAATCGGATTCTTAAGAGTACGTTGGAGAAGCATGGGCAATTTCCCGTGGCCCAGCCGTAGGCCTTGAAATCGATCGGCGGATCGTACGCCGCATCGAGCGAGTCCCAAAATTCCCGGCACCGTAGCACCGCGAGGGGCAGGTCACAAGCAGTCCTGCCCCGCTTTTTCCAGACGATGCGCCACGACCGGGCGCGCGGGGACTAACGCGCGCCTCAATCGCGATCTTGCTGCCGGGCTTTCGGGCCTGGCAGCGGCGCCGGTCAATCTGCCTGGCGACGCAGGAAGGCCGGGATGTCGAGGAGCGAAGGATCGTCGACATTCAGACCATCGCCGACTGCGCGACGCGATGCATACCCCTCCCGCTGATTGCGGATGTAGGTCGGTACGTGCAACTCGTCGAGCGTCGGCACGCCGCGCGCCATGCGGCCGCCGGCAATTGCCGTCATCTTCCGCGCATCCGGCACGTGCTGCGCGTGCGCAACCGGGCGCCCGATGCCGGTTGCCACGACCGTCACGCGGATCTCTTCGCGCATTTCCGGATCGATCACGCAGCCGACGACGACGTTCGCATCTTCCGATGCGTATTGCTTGACGGTATCGCCAACAATGCTGAACTCGCTGGTACGCAGATCGGGTCCGGCCGTGACATTAATCAACAGACCGTGCGCACCCGACAGATTCACGTCCTCGAGCAGCGGGCTCGAAACGGCAGCTTCCGCCGCTTCGCGAGCACGGTTCTCGCCCCGCGCAGAGCCCGATCCCATCATCGCCATGCCGGTTTCGGCCATCACCGTACGGACGTCGGCGAAGTCGACGTTGATCATGCCCGGCCGTGTAATCAATTCGGCGATACCTTGCACGGCGCCTTGCAGCACCTGATTCGCCGCTTTGAATGCGTCGAGCAGCGTGACGTCTCCGCCAAGCACCGTCAGCAATTTCTGATTCGGGATCGTGATCAGCGAATCGACGTGACGGCTGAGCTCAGCGATGCCTTGCTCGGCCGCCGCCATGCGCTTCGAGCCCTCCATGTCGAACGGCTTCGTCACAACAGCGACCGTGAGAATGCCAAGCTCTTTGGCGACTTGCGCAACGACTGGCGCTGCACCCGTGCCGGTGCCGCCGCCCATGCCGGCGGTGATGAAGATCATGTCGGAACCTTCGATCATCTCGATGATGCGATCGCGGTCCTCCATCGCCGCTTGGCGACCGACTTCCGGGTCTGCGCCTGCGCCCAATCCCTTCGTGATGTTGCAGCCGATCTGCAGCGCAACCTTCACCTTCGAGTGCTTGAGCGCTTGCGCATCGGTGTTCAAGCAAATGAAGTCGACGCCTTCGATGCCCGTCGACACCATGTGCGCAACGGCGTTGCCGCCGCCGCCGCCGACGCCGACCACTTTGATGACGGCCCCTTGGTTTTCTGTATCTGCAAGTACAAACATCGTTAGTCCCCTCGATGTCAATTTGACAACTTCAATCGTTCAAAACTCGCACCCGACACGCTGCTCACGGCCGGCCCTTCACCCCATTTCCAATGGCGGTCCGTCGCCTTGTTATTGCCCATGCGCGCTGGATTGCTGGACTGAGTCGAGAGAGCATTTCGTTTCTCGCCAGAGCCCCGCGCCCAGAGCCCTCCGCTAAAAGTTCCCCTGAAACCACGCCTTCATCCGCTCCCACACGCCGCGCACATTGCTGCCGAGCGGATCGCGTCGTCCGCGCAACATGTTTTCGCGGCCGTACAGCAGTAGGCCCACACCGGTCGAATGAATCGGATTGCTCACGACGTCGACGAGACCGGTGATGTGCTGCGGCACACCGAGTCTCACCGGCATGTGGAAGACTTCTTCGGCGAGCTCCACCGCGCCTTCCATCTTTGCGCTGCCGCCTGTGAGCACGATGCCGGCGGCAATCGTCTCCTCGAAACCGGAACGACGCAGCTCTTCGCGCACGATTGCAAAC
>DATCLP010000209.1:0-1750 GCA_036563855.1 Steroidobacteraceae bacterium
CTCTGGACTCGAGCACCGCACTGTTGACCGTACCCCGTAGCCCTTTAGCCAATTCTCAATTGTCCACTCGGACGATGAGGCCGTCGCCCGCAGCCGGCGCTCGTCGGACCTCCTACTGAATTTCTCGATTCTTCCGACGCAGCGCGCATTTCTGACCAGTGCCCAGAGCCCAGCGCCCAGAGCCCTCAAAGTTCGGCTAGGCTATGCGTATGACACTCCCACCTCCAGCCTCCAGCCTACAGCCCACAGCCTCGACGAGCGCGTCGCGGGACGCGCTCGTCGAAGATTGCGCCGTCACGCTCGTCAAGGCCTTCGAACAGTACAATGCGGAGTTTCGCGCGATCACGCGTCGGGCGCCGCAGCGGTTCGAATCGCGCGATTGGCACGGGAGTCTGCGCGATGCCGTCGAACGCATCGAGCTGTACGACCACAGCGTCAACCGTGCCGTTGCGCAAATGCGCGACAAGCTCGGCGAGGATGCAACCGAGCGGGCCGTGTGGAGCAGCATCAAACGGCGGTTTGCCGAACTGATCGCTTCGCTTCCCGACCAGGAATTCGACAAGACGTTCTTCAACTCCGTCACGCGGCGAACGTTCGGAACCGTCGGCGTGGACCCCGCGGTCGAGTTCGTCGCACTCGATCTCGATCCGATCAGCTCGATCACGACGCCGATCGATACGAACGTGTACGTGAATCGCGGCTCGCTCGAGCTCCTGTTCGAAGAGGTGCTCGCGGATTTCCGATTTCGCACGCCCTACGTGGACTTCGACCGCAGCGTACGCATCATCACTAACGAGGTTCGTGCGCTTTGCGAAGAATACGCCGATCAGTCGAACGTGCCGCTCCAAGTCGAACAGGTCGAATTCATCCGGACGGTGTTCTTCCAGATGACTCGCGCCTATGTCGTCGGGCGCATTTCCGGTAAGAACTGGATGCGGCCGTTCGTGATAGCAATGAAGAACTCGGAGAGCGGCGTCGTCATCGACGCCGTCATGATGGACGAGAGCAGCGTCAGCATTTTGTTCAGCTTCACGCGCTCGTACTTCCATGCCGACTTGCCGCACGTCGGCCAAGCCGTCGTCTTCCTGAAATCGATCTTGCCGCGCAAGCCGGTCAGCGAGCTGTACACGGTGCTTGGACGCGCGAAGCAGGGAAAGACCGAGCGATACCGCGAGCTGTTCCGTCACCTGCAGCAGAGCGACGACCAGTTCGTGCACGCACCGGGCGATCGGGGCCTCGTGATGATCTGCTTCACGCTGCCCTCCTTCGACGTCGTGTTCAAGATCATCCGCGACCGGTTCGAATACCCGAAGAATCTGCTGCGCGAGGAAGTGCTGCAGAAATACGAGCTCGTGTTCAAGCACGACCGCGCCGGCCGGCTCGTCGACGCGCAGGAATTCAAGCGGCTCAAGTTCCCGAAGAAGCGTTTTTCCGAAGCGTTGCTCGAGGAGCTGCGCACTCAAGCCGCGAGCACCGTCCACTTCGAGGACGATGAGATCGTCATCGACCACCTGTACATCGAACGGCGTTTGACGCCTCTCAATCTGTACATCCGTAATGCATCTCGTGAGGAAGCCGAGCGCGCGGTGATCGATTACGGACAATGCATTCGCGACCTGGCGGTCACGAACATTTTTGCCGGCGATCTCTTGCTCAAGAACTTCGGCGTGACTCGGCACGGCCGAGTCATCTTTTACGATTACGATGAGCTATGCCTGGTGACGGATTGCCGCTTCAGGGACTTGCCCAC
>DATCLP010000210.1:0-3169 GCA_036563855.1 Steroidobacteraceae bacterium
TCCCCCTTCAGCGCGTTCTTCGCGTCCTCGAATTCGAGTTGAGTTGTTCAGTTAACTGGCTAAGAGCGCAGAGCATCGCGGTTCTTGAGTTCGCATTCACACAACGACAGTACAACCGGAGGTAGTCCTGGTGAGCACCGACCAGATCAAGCACGTCACTGATGCAAGTTTCGAAGCCGACGTCCTGAAGGCGGACGGTCCGGTGCTCGTGGATTTCTGGGCGGAGTGGTGCGGACCGTGCAAGATGATCGCGCCGATGCTCAACGAAATCGCGGACGAGTACCGGAACAAACTCACCGTCGCAAAACTAAACATCGACGAAAGTCCCAAAACCCCGCTGCGCTATAACGTGCGCAGCATTCCGACCCTCATCCTCTTCAAGAACGGCCAGGTCGAAGGCCAGAAGGTCGGAGCTCTCCGCAAATCAGACCTGGCAGCATTTCTGGACAGCAAACTGTGAGAGGCTATCTCGGCAATCAGGCCCGTAACCGTCAGGGCAAAGGTGGCGGCGGTCGTCAGAACCGCGGCAACGACGGCAATCGTCAGCGCGGCAATCACGGCCAGCACGACGAGCTTCCTCAAGACGATCCGCTCGACAACGATGACGTAGGCATCATCTCGCCGTCGGAGCTGGCTGCCTCGCGTCAGTCGATGAATCTGACACAGCTCAAGCTGAAGCCTGTGTCGGAGCTCGTCGAGATCGCGCAGAAGATGGGGCTCGAGAACCTCGCCCGCTCGCGCAAGCAGGACATCATCTTCTCGATCCTCAAGGCGCATGCGCGAAGCGGCGAAGATATCTACGGCGACGGCGTGCTCGAGATCCTGCAGGATGGGTTCGGATTCCTACGCTCGGCCGACAGCTCCTACCTCGCGGGGCCGGACGACATCTACGTCAGTCCGAGCCAGATTCGGCGTTTCAATCTGCGCACCGGCGATACGATCTCCGGCTTGATCCGTCCGCCGAAGGACGGCGAGCGCTACTTCGCGCTACTCAAGGTCGGCGAGATCAATTTCGATTCGCCGGAGAGCGCCAAGCACAAGGTCCTGTTCGAGAACCTGACGCCGCTCCATCCGACGAACCGCATCAAGCTCGAACGCGGCAATGGCTCGAGCGAAGATTTGACGGCGCGCATCATCGATCTCGTTGCGCCGATCGGCAAAGGTCAGCGCGGTCTGATCATCTCCCCGCCGAAGGCCGGTAAGACGATGCTGCTGCAGAACATCGCAAGCTCGATCACGGCGAATCATCCCGAGTGCTACCTGATCGTCTTGCTGATCGACGAGCGTCCGGAAGAAGTGACCGAGATGTCGCGCACCGTCCGCGGCGAAGTCGTCTCCTCGACGTTCGATGAGCCTGCAACCCGCCATGTACAGGTGGCGGAAATGGTAATCGAGAAGGCCAAGCGTCTGGTCGAGCACAAGCGGGATGTCGTCATCCTGCTCGATTCGATCACGCGTCTTGCGCGCGCCTACAACACTGTCGTGCCGAGCTCCGGCAAGGTGCTGACCGGCGGTGTGGATGCCAACGCGTTGCAGCGTCCGAAGCGCTTCTTCGGTGCCGCACGCAACATCGAAGAGGGTGGCTCGTTGACGATTCTCGCCACGGCGCTCATCGACACCGGCTCACGCATGGACGACGTGATCTACGAGGAGTTCAAGGGTACCGGTAACTCGGAAATCCACCTCGATCGGCGAGTTGCGGAGAAGCGTGTGTTCCCGGCGGTCAACATCAACCGTTCCGGCACGCGTCGCGAAGAGCTGATCACCAGCCCCGAAGAGCTGCAGAAGATCTGGATCCTGCGCAAGCTCCTGCATCCGATGGACGAACTTGCCGCGATCGAATTCCTCATCGACAAGATGAAGGATACGAAGACGAATGCGGAGTTCTTCGAGGCGATGAAGCGCTGAAGAAGCGCGCAGTTGCGCGCTTCTTGGGCTCAAGACTGAAGGCTGTAGGCTGAAGGAAGCGCTGCGCTCTGGGGGCCCAAGCCCCGCGCCCCGAGCCCCAGGCCCTTATCGTTGCGCCAGCCGATGCAGCAGAACGGCCAACCGCTTCGCTTGAATCCCGAACGTCCGCCAATCGGCGAATTCTTCGGGTGTATGTGCCTTGCCGCCGAGCAAGCCGAGACCGTCGATGGCCATCTCGACGTGGTCGGCGGCGAATGAAACGTCTGCGGCGCCGGCTCGGCGCGGATTCACCGCTGTGACGGGTCCGAATCCCAAATCCTTGCTGACTGCGTCGTAGAGCGCGAGCAAGCGCTCGTTGCCCTTCGTCGGCGTCATCGGCGGATAGCCGTCGAAGAACTCGATCCGCGCCGCGGTTTTCGGCAAGTGCTCGGCGACGATGGCACGCATGCGTTCTTTCGCCTGCTCTCGCTGCGTCACTGACAACGCTCGCAGATCGCCCGAGGCGCGTGCTTCGGGCACGACGATGTTGTGTTTACCGGTGGCTTTGCCCTCGAGCGGCTCGCGTCGGAAGTCCACTTGCGCTCCGGCGACGATGAGGCCTGGACTGAACGTCAGGAATTCATCGCCGCGTACCTGTGTGTAGAAGGCGTTCAAAATGCGTGCGAGCTCGTAGGCAGCGCCGGCGCCGATCTCGTCGCTGAAGATTTGCGACGAATGTGCCGTAATTCCCGTGACGCGCAGCTCCCAGCTGCTCGAGCTACGCCGTCCTGTCACCGCGGTGCTCGGATCGTCGTCGGCATTTTCGAGCCCGATGGCGATGTCCGCAGCTTTGGCAGCTTCGATGAGGTCTCGGCGTGCAGCCTCGAGCGGCTCGCCGGCGTTCTCTTCATCGCCATGCAGAACGACCGTGATCGTGAGCCGATCGAGCAGCCCTTCTGCGTGAAGAGCGCCCAGCGCGGCCAGACCCACGACGATGCCGCCTTTCATGTCGCTCGTGCCGGGACCGCGAAGGATGTTCTCGTCAATACGCTCGAAGCGCTGAAACGGGCTCGAGGGCTCGAACACCGTATCGAGATGCCCGATCAGGAGCACATGGGGGCGACCCCGGCCCTTGCGTTCGGCGATTAGATGACCTGCGCGTCCGAAAGAAGCGCCTTCGACCCAACGTGTCGTAAAACCGAGCGCCTTGAATTTCGGTTCGAGCGTGTCTGCGACTGCCCGAACGCCTGCAAAGTTCATCGTTCCGCTGTTGATGTTGACG
>DATCLP010000211.1:0-2193 GCA_036563855.1 Steroidobacteraceae bacterium
TCCTTGGCAGCGGCCGTCCGGCTCGGTTCGTTCACGATCGTCCTCCGAATCTCACATCGCCTAGGCTGCCCGGAACGATCTCGTCCGGCCAAGCGAAGTATCTTCTTCTTGCCGACGCACATCACTTTATGCACTGTCCGAGGAATGACGAAGCGCCGAGTCTAAGTGACGCACACCATGCGAACCCGTAGCGGCGCGACTTAATGTCTTTCGCCGGATCGAGAGTGCATGCATGAATCTCTTACCGCGATTACCCGAGATCGACGCCTGGATCGTCGATGACTGCGTGAAGGGCTACCCCGGCGGCGCCGGGCCGCGTCCGCTTCGCGAGATCGGCCAATCGGGCTGGAACGTCTTACGCGGCGACGTTCCGTTTCCCGTGGCCGTGCTCAAGGCTTCCGCGCTCGAAAACAACCGCAAGTGGATGAACCGTTTCGTCGAGGCGCTTGGCGTCGAGCTCGCGCCGCACGGCAAGACGACGATGAGCCCGCAGCTCTTTCATGCCCAACTCGCGGACGGCGCATGGGGCATGACATGCGCCACCATCAGTCAATTGCAGGTCTATCGCCGTTTCGGAGTGCAACGCGTCCTGATCGCCAATCAAGTCGTCGGTTCGCGCAACATCGGTTACCTGCTCGATGAGTCGATGCGTGATCCCGAGTTCGAGCCTTACGTGCTCGTCGACTCCGTCGAAGGCGTCGAGCTGCTCGCTGCCGCGGCGCGCAACCGTCGTATCCCTCGCCCGCTGCGCGTGTTGATGGAGATCGGTCAGCCGGGCGTGCGCACGGGGGCGCGCGACCTCACACACGTGCGAAGGCTGCTGACGGCGATCGAATCCACAACACCATGGCTGGCCCTGCATGGCGTCGAATGCTACGAGGGCGCGATCAAGGCTCCGCCCGACGCTGCTCCTGGCGCAGTGCGCGAAATGCTGAATCTGCAAACCGAGGCCGCACGACTAGTTGCCGCTTCACAGGCGGCGCGTACAGCCGATCCGTTCATACTCAGCGCGGGCGGGTCCGAATACTTCGACATCGTCGCACTGGCACTGCGCGACATCGATCTCGGCAGGCGCACGAGCGTCGTGCTGCGCAGCGGCTGCTACATCGTTCACGACCATCTCGCTTACGCTCAGGCGTTCGAGCGTCTGCGGGCACGTCAGCCTTCCGCCGATTGGATCGGTACGGGATTGGCCCCGGCGCTCGAGATCTGGACGGTCGTGCAATCCCGCCCGGAGCCGACGCGCGCCTATGCAGCGGCTGGAAAACGCGATCTGTCGCACGACATGCAGCTCCCGGTGGCGATCGGCTGGCTCGACCCGCAGCGCCATAGCCGCCCTAAACCGCCGCCCGATCTCGAAGTTATCGCGCTCAACGATCAGCATGTGCATTTGCGCCTCCCGGCCGATTCGCCCTTGCGCGTCGGGCAGCTCATCGGGTTCGGCGTGGCGCACCCGTGCACCACATTCGATAAATGGCAGCTGATCTACGTCGTCGACGACCACTATCGCATCGTCGACGCCATCCGCACCTATTTCTGACGGCCGGTTTGGGCGAATCTCCCTTACAGCCGGACGAACGTCACTTTCTGCTCGAGCCGCCTTCCGTCGTCACATGGGAACGGCGAATGATGCGGGTCTGGCTACCCCTGGCTCGCCGTTCCGACCATGCAGCTAACGGCTGAAGAAACCTCCTGGCTCGAGGGTGCGCGCGGCCCGGCCGTTGCGATGTCCATGCGCATTCTCGTAGACATGGGCCGAATCCTCGGCGCCTGCCGTCTCACGCTGATCGCCTCGGCGCACATCGACGGATGTCTGTATCACGGTCCTGCCGGCGCCGAGTTCGCCGAGCGCCTGGTTGCAGGCGGCGGACGGGTCGTCGTTCCCACGACGCTCAACATCGGATCGCTCGACCTGAAGCGGCCGGAAATCGCGCGTCTCGAAGAGCCCGCACGCTCGCTGGCCAATCGATTGATGATGGCTTATCTCGCGCTGCAATGCGCACCGACCTGGACGTGTGCCCCGTATCAAGCCGGCCACCGCCCCAAGCTAGGGCAGGACATCGCGTGGGCGGAAAGCAATGCAGTCGTGTTTGCGAATTCAGTGCTCGGCGCCCGCACCAATCGCTACGGCGATTTCTTGGACATCGCTGCGGCGTTGACGGGACGCGCCCCTTATTACGGTTTGCATGTACC
>DATCLP010000212.1:0-5593 GCA_036563855.1 Steroidobacteraceae bacterium
CAGAGGTAGGGATCGATGCCATTCCTGGAGCTGAAGAACGTTTGCAAGCGCTATGGCGCTACGCAAGTGCTCGACGACGTGAATCTCTCCATCGAGGAAGGTGAATTCGTGGCGATCGTCGGGTTCTCGGGTAGCGGGAAGACGACGCTGATCTCGACTGTTGCCGGCCTCGTCGCGCCCGATAGTGGCCAGATTCTTCTGAACGGTCGACCCGTGAAGGAAGCCGGCCCGGATCGCGGCGTCGTGTTCCAAAGCTATTCGCTCATGCCGTGGCTTTCCGTTTACGGAAATGTCGCGCTTGCAACCGATGCCGTGCACGGCGACCGGCCTCCCGAGGACCGGCGCGCGCACACGCTCAAATACATCGAAATGGTCGGCTTGAGTCATGCGATCGACCGGCGGCCCGCAGAATTGTCCGGAGGCATGCGTCAACGCGTCGCCGTCGCACGCGCGCTCGCGATGGATCCGCAGATCTTGTTGCTCGACGAGCCGCTCTCGGCGCTCGATGCGCTCACGCGCGCCAAGCTCCAGGATGAGATCGAAGCGATCTGGCGCCAGCAACGCAAGACGGTCGTGCTCGTCACGAACGATGTCGACGAAGCCTTGCTGCTCGCCGACCGCATCGTGCCGCTGACGCCCGGCCCGAACGCCACGCTCGGGCGCGAATTCAAAGTGAGCATTCCGCGGCCGCGCGATCGCGCGGCGCTCAATCACGATCCGGGCTACCAACAACTTCGTGCTCAGATCACACAGTACTTGATCGAGATCGGTAACGAAGCGGGCGAAACTGCCGAAGAACGCAAAACGTTGCCGGATGTCGTCCCGATTACCGCTCAGCACGCGGCCCGAGCCGCGACTACGGCAAAACCCGCAGAGAATCTCGAGAAATACGTCGAGCTCTACGATGTAACGAAGATCTATCCGACGCCGAAAGGCCCGCTCACCGTCGTCGACAAATTCACGCTCAACATCCGTAAGGGCGAGTTCATATCGCTTATCGGGCACTCCGGATGCGGCAAGTCGACCGTACTGTCGATGATTGCAGGGCTGAACGAGATCTCAGGAGGGAGCATCGTCTTGGACGGCAAGGAGATCGCCGATGCCGGCCCGGATCGCGGCGTGGTGTTTCAGGCGCCGAGCTTGCTGCCGTGGCTGACTGCACGCGAGAACGTCGCCCTCGGTGTCGAGCGCGTGTATGCGCGTGTGAGCGAACAAGAGCGTCGCGACATCGTCGAGTACTACCTCGAGCGCGTCGGGCTCGCCGATGCGCTCGACAAGAAGGCGAGCGAGTTGTCGAACGGGATGAAGCAGCGCGTCGGCCTGGCGCGTGCGTTCGCGCTCTCGCCGAAGCTTCTACTGCTCGACGAACCGTTCGGCATGCTCGATGCGCTCACGCGCTGGGATTTGCAGGAAGTCCTGATGGATGTGTGGCGGCGCAATCGCATCACCGCGATCTGCGTCACGCACGATGTCGACGAAGCGATCTTACTTGCCGACCGGATCGTCATGATGACGAACGGGCCGTATGCGCGCATCGGCAAGATCATGAACGTCGACTTGCCGCGCCCGCGAACCCGCAAGGCGCTGCTCGAACACCCGAAGTACTACGAATACCGCGAAGAGCTGCTCGCATTCCTGGCCGATTGCGATCGGCAGCATCGCGCTGGGGCGGCATGAGAGGCATGGGAGGTTGTATGGGTCGGGCATACGAAAATATTGCGCGCTGGTCTTTGCGGGGCGCTGTCGCTATCGCATTGCTCGGCGCTTCCGTCGCGCACGCGAACGATTTCGGCGCTGCGCTGAAAGCCACGAAACCGATCATCGACGCGCGGCTTCGTTTCGAGAACGTCGAACAAGATCCGCTCGTGGAAGAATCCGATGCGAACACGTTGCGGCTGCGGCTGGGATTCCAAACGGGCAAGGTGTGGAACACGAGCTTGCTGGCCGAAGGAGAATTCGTGTGGCCGTTCGCCGGCGACTACCGCGACGACAACTCCGTCGCAACGAACACGGCGTATCCGGTCGTGCCGGATCCGGAAGTCTACGAGCTGAATCGTCTTCACCTGACGAACACTGCGCTCCCGGGTACGACGATCACGGTCGGCCGACAGCGCATCCTGCTCGACGATCATCGATTCGTCGGCAATGTGGGTTGGCGCCAAAACGAACAAACGTTCGATGCGGTCCGCATCGTCAACAAGCCGATCGAGCCGCTGACGATCGACGTGACGTATTTGAACCGCGTGAATCGCGTGTTCGGCAAGGATTCCCCGCAAGGCGTGTACGAGGGCGACGGCTACCTGGCGAACCTGGCGTATCAAACGCCGATCGGCAAGGTCACCGGCTTTGCCTATCTGCTCGACTTCGATCCGATTGCGACTCTGCCCGCGGCGATGAATCCGACGCGCGTTTCGACCGAGACGTTCGGCGTACGATTCGCGGGCGATCGTGCGATCGGTCCGGGGAAGATCGCGTATGTCGCGTCGTACGCAACGCAAGAGGAATATGGCGACAATCCGCTCGCCTTCGATCTCGATTATTACCTGGCCGAAGTCACCGGCAGCTTCAAGCAGTTCAGTCTGACGCTCGGTCAGGAAGTGCTCGAGGGCGATGGAACGGTCGGTTTCGCAACGCCGCTTGCAACCCTGCATCGCTTCAACGGCTGGGCTGACAAGTTCCTCGTGACGCCGCCGAACGGCATCGACGACCGCTACGTAGCTCTCGGCTATGCAATGAAGTCCTTGAGCGTGTTCGATACGTTCTCGGCAACCGTGGCGTATCACAGCTACGAAACCGAACGTGCAGCACTCGATCTAGGCGATGAGCTCAACTGCCAAGTGCAAGCGAAATGGCAGCGCTTCGTCGCCACGCTCAAGTACGCGGACTACGACGCGAATCCTGTGCCGGCAACTTCGGCGTATCAGGACACCGTCAAGTGGTGGGCGATGATTGAGTATGTGTGGTGAGTCGAGCACTGAGTGCTCGACTTACGGGCTACGGGCGACGGACGACGGGCTACGGCAAGAAGAATTTCCGCCCGTGGCTCGTAGCCCGCGCGTTAGCTCTGCTAACGCGCCTTCAGTGCGCATCCATACAGCTTCGGTTCCGCCCGACAAACATCCGGCAGCCCATACTTCTGCCAATAAGTCGTGAGCGCAGTGGCGCTCACGATCTCCCTGTAGCGCCGGTTCTTGCGCAAGAAGTCGGTTTGCGGCAACCACAGCAGACGAAGGGGCACCGCCTCACCCGATCTCGCCTGTCGCAGCAGGCGGTTGAGAACGAAATCGGGCCGCCGCAACGCGGTGCCGAGCAGGACTTCCGTGTGCGCGTCGATCGTTTCCTCGTCGGCGCTGCGCGTGATGATGCGTAGCGCATTCGGCACTTTGCGCTGATCGCCGCTCGCCTCGATGACTGCGCGGATCAACTCATCGGAGACGGCCTTGTGTTCCTGCAAGAGCGTTTCTGCACCGGCGCGATCGTTCTCGAGCAACCGGATCGCTGCTTGAATCCGAGCAGTGTCGATAGTCGGACTATGAGCGGTGTCTTCGACGTGCATCGTGCGCTGAGCATAGGTGGCGCACTGGCGCGCGCCGCGGTTGGCCGGCTGCAGCGTGGCGGCGCGCGTAGCGCGCTCGAGCGCAGCGCTCACGCGACCCACATCGAGAAGCAAGCACCCGAGCGCTTCGAGTGCTGCGACATTACTGATATCGAGCGCAAGTGCAGCTTCCAAGTGTTCCTGAGCTGCAGTCCATTCCATCCTGCGCGCGTGCACGATGCCGAGGGCAGCATGCGCATCGGCAAGCTCAGCATCGCTCGTCAAGGCGCGCTGCGCCGCAGTTTCCGCGAGCTTGGTCAGCGAATCGGCATCTTCTCCGCCGACGCTCAAGTAGCCGAGCGCGAGCAGCGCACGTGCGCGCGCAAAATCACGGTGGCGCCGCGCTAATCTTTCGAGCCTTTCCAGATTCGACGCCTGATCGCTCGAAGGGTTGGGCGGTGCAGTGAACCCGTTCGCGTGCTCTGCAAACAATGCATCGCCCGCGTGCAGAAATGCCTCGTAGGCTGCGGCATCTTCGGTTCCGAGCAGGCCGACCCAGTTCGTCTGCGTCCTCGTTGCTCCCAGAAATCGCGGCAATCGTTCGGCGAAGCGGCGCATCGTTGCTAGCTGCGAGTCCTGCGGCAATTGCAGCAACTCGCTGCGTTCGACCACGCCGTCAGATGCAATCAGCTCGAGATTGGCGCGTGCATTTGTCGATTCCACATCGATACGTAAGGTGAACGGCAGCTCAGCAAGGGCACCTTGCGGGGAGGCGAGCGGTACGAGATTGAACTTGCCGCGCGCGAGCAAGATGCGAAGCTCGCGCGCCAGCCAGGGCGCTTGCTCGCCCTGGATCTCGAGGCGGAGCGGCTTCGACGGGTCGAAAACGACGCGCGGCGGCGTGCTCGGCGGCGGAGGAGGCGGCGAGCTCACGATGAAATTGCGCAGTGCGAGCGACGTGACGAGCACTGCAAGCAGGACGAGGCCGACAATGCGCAACTTGTTCATGCGGAGCGCAAGGTTGCCGATCGGGCGGGCACGCCGCAAGCGCGGCGCGGGCAAACGCCTCTCCTCGGGGTCTCCTCGGGGAGAGGCGTGCTGAGCGGAGCGTGCGGGTGAGGGGCGCTGATCCGCGCGCGTCCTAACGGGTACGCAACCAACGCGGCCGGGGGTTCACCTCGGCGTGTGCCTCGCCACTGCATCGCGAGTCCACATATAAGCGAGTTTAGTGCGCTTCCGCGTGTCTCTTGCTGCAGCCTACAGTTTACCGCCTTTGAAGATGCGCGCTTCGCGCGCCAAGCTGTCGCCTGTAGCCTTCGTGCCTCGAACCCCAAGCCCAGCCTGAGGTATCCGCCATGACCGATCGACCCAACTTGTATTTATTACGTGCCTCCGACATTGCCGCGCGCTCGCAAACGTTCTCGCACCCGTGGAATCCGCGGTCGGAGATGACCGGCTATCAGATGGGTAAGGCGACAGGGCTCGAGCGCACGGGCGTGAACCTAGCGCGGTTGGCACCCGGCAAAGAGTCGTTCGTCTACCACTCGCATTGGCTCGAGGAGGAGTGGATCTACATTTTGAAAGGCCGCGGCGTTGCGCGCATCGACGGCGCGACCTATGAAGTGGGGCCCGGCGATTTCATGGCCTTCCCGACGCCGGGCGTTGCGCACCATCTGACCAATCCGTTCGACGAAGAGCTCGTGTACTTGATGGGCGGCGAGAATCGCGAGCACGACATCGCCGACTTCCCGGAGCTCGGCAAACGTATGTTCAAGTATCCGGGCGGCGTGGACATCTTCGATCTCGCCGACGCCAAGCCGTTCGGCCCGCTGGATCGCGCGTGAGTCGCGCTGCGGTTGTGCCGCCGCCGCGGAACGTCAAACGTTCGTGAGTTTGCGGCTCAGCTCCCGTAGCTTTCCGCGGGCTTCCGGATCGTACGCAGCGGCATTCGCTTTCATTTCCCGCTTGCCGTTGAAGAACAGACCGCTCTTGAACTTGAGCTCGGGATCGGTCGCAAGGTACATGACGGCGTCGGCGCCTTCGGCCACTGTGCTGCGC
>DATCLP010000213.1:0-1830 GCA_036563855.1 Steroidobacteraceae bacterium
GTCCCATGAGCTCGCCACCGAGCTTCGTCGCCGCCACGAGCGCTTCCGACGGCGTGAAATCGAAATGCCTCACGAACAGCTCGAGATCGCGTGCGTTGAGTCCAGTCGGATTGAAAGGAAAGCCATAATCGCCACCGGGCAGCAACCGCACACCGCGCCGCTTGAGCTCGGGCATGACACGCTTTTGCGACTCGAGCACTTGCGCAGCGTCTGCCTTCATGTGCGTCATGTCGAAGTTCGGCGGCGGCGTTGCGTCGAGTGTCGCTTGAACGATGCCGATCGAGGGGGCAACGAACACCTCGTTCTTGCGGCGCTCGAGTAAGTCGAGCGCCTCTTCATCGGCATACGTGCAGTGATAAAGGACGCGAAAACCGCACTGGACGCCGAGCTTGATCGCTTGCGCAGCGTGTGCGTGGCCGGTCAACCACACATTCGACACGCATGCTTGCTCGCCCGCTGCGCGAAGCTCCTCCGGCGAATACAGGAGTTGATGAGATGTCCCCGGCTTGAGCGCACTTTCGCCAGAGATCAGGAACTTGACAGCTTTGGCACCGATGGCTGCGCACTCTTGCACGAATGCGCGCACCGCTTCGGGTCCGCGGCCGTGCGCCTCGACGCTGCCGGGGGACATCAGCGCACTGTCGGTCGGCGGTTCGCGCTCGATCGATGATGGCACCAACCGTGGTCCAGGCATGCCGCCGGAGTCGATGTGCTCTTTCAGCGCAACCTCGAGTTTCTTGCTCAGCGAGCCTCCCGAATAGGCGCTGGTGAAACCCGCATCGAGCAGAATGCGCGCGTTGCGTGCCGCAGTCAGTGCGAGCTCTTCGGGCGGCAGGGACATGCCCGGAACGAATTTCTCGATCGACGTCGGCCATGTGAGATGCGCATGGCCTTCGGTGAGCCCCGGCATCAGCGTCGCACCCGACGCGTCGATGACCCGCTTGCTTTCGCGCGATAGAGGCTGGGCACCGGGGCCACGAACCGCCGCGATGCGGTTGCCTTCGACCAGCACCTCGCCTGCGAACGGCGCGGCGCCGGTGCCGTCGAAGATGCGCACATTGGTAAACAGGATCATCGGAAATTCTCTTATCCAGGTGCCGAGGATGAAGTTGGTTCGCGTTCACGCAACGGTGCGAATGCGAGCGACGTTAGCTCACTGTAAAGCGGCGATGACTCGATTATTCGGAGCGGAGGTTTCGACAGGACCGAAACGTCGCTCGTCGGCGTGCGCTCAGGACGCACCAGAAGCTGCTTCGTGCACGGCGTCCTTCAAGACCGCCCTCATCCAGATTCGCGCGGGGTCCCGGTCACGGTACTTGTGCCACTGAATCATCTCCACGAGACGCGGAGACTCGACCGGCATGGGCAGCACTTTCAGCGGCAAGGACCGCCGATACGCCTCGGCGAGACGGCGGTGCATGATTGCAATACGTTTCGTGCCGACCAGCATGTGCGGTACGCTGCCGAACGTCGTTGCAACGACATCCACCCGGCGCCGATGACCGAATCGTTCGAACAGCCAGCTATCCACCGTCGGCGGACGGTGCTCGCCGATGCGCGCGACCACGTGGCCGAGCGAGAGACACTCTTCGAGAGAAATCGTCTCGCCGACCCGTGTATTGCCTGTCCAACACACACAAACGAATTCGTCCTCGAACAGCACTTCCGAGGGATGATCGCCGCGGACAAAGTTCTTCGGCAGCACCAGGAAGTCAATTTCGCCGCGATTCAGCGCCTCCCACGGCTCGCTGTCGTTTGCGAGGATCTCCACCGTCACGAGCGGCGCCTCGCGTTCAAGACGCTGCAACACCCCGGGCATCAGAATCGTCG
>DATCLP010000214.1:0-3559 GCA_036563855.1 Steroidobacteraceae bacterium
GTCCCATGACTCGCGTCCCTGCCTCTTTCCGGATCTTCTTCGTGTTCACCCTGGGGTTGGTGCTCGGTCTCGGTTTGTCGGTAGGACGTACGGTGCAAGCCGATCGCGAGATCGAATTGGAGCCGAAGACGCGCCCTGTGCCCTGGCAGGATGCGCGACTGTTTGCGGAAGTATTGGAGCGTGTTCGCGAAGAGTACGTCGACGACATCTCCGACGAAGAGCTGATCGCCGCGGCGATCAAAGGATTGATGGCGGACCTCGATCCGCATTCGGCCTTTCTCGATGCGGCCGCGATGAAGGAGCTTCGCATCAGCACGACCGGGGAATACTCCGGCGTCGGCATCGAAGTGGCCGCAGACAACGGCATGGTTCGCGTCGTGACGCCGATCGAGGGCGGACCTGCGGATCGCGCGGGCGTTCAGGCCGGCGATCGAATCCTGGCTGTCGATGACGTTGCAGTGGATCCGGACGATTTGAGCGCGACGATCGACCGGCTGCGCGGCAAGGTCGGCTCGACCGTCAAGCTCACGTTGTCGCGCCCGCCAGATCACACGCCGCGCGAACTGTCGTTGACGCGCGAGAAGGTGCAAGTCAGCAGCGTCAAGGCTCGGCTCGTCGAGCCCGATTTGGGCTACGTGCACATCACGCATTTCAGCGAAACGACGGCGCCGGATCTCGAACGCGCAATCGCGACGCTCGAGAAAGAAAACGGCCGCAAGCTCGGCGGGCTCGTGCTCGACTTGCGCGACAACCCGGGCGGATTGCTCGAGGCCGGCGTGGCCGTAGCCGATGCATTTCTCGATGAGGGCGTGATCGTCACGGCAAACGGACGCGCGCGCGATGCCCGTTTCGAGATGAGAGCAAGACCAGGCGACTTGCTCGAAGGTGCGCCGCTCACGATTCTCGTGAACGGGGATTCTGCATCGGCTTCAGAGATCGTCGCGGGCGCTTTGCACGATCACAAACGCGCAACGCTCGTCGGTCGTCAGACCTACGGCAAGGGATCCGTGCAAACGGTCGTGCCGCTGTCGAGCGGCCACGCCATCAAGCTCACGACGTCACGGTATTACACCCCTTCGGGCGCTTCGATCCACGAGAAAGGCATCACGCCCGACATCGTCGTCGATCCGAAGCAGATCGAAGCGGCTGGCATGGTCGATTCCTCGGCTGTGATCGGCGATTTCGAAGCCGACTACGAGTTGCGCCTGGCGCTCGAAAACATGAAGGCCTCGACGCTTCCAGGAAGCGTGGCGGCGAGCCAGCGCCGAGCTCCGTAAGGCGCCGCTCGCGCCGACTCGGAAGCTCGAATTTCGCCCGAGCGCACCGGCGACCTTGTAAGCCTACGGCAGAGCATGCGCGCGCAACCGGATAACCGAACGGTGCAGACTTTCGCCACAGGCGGCGTACTGTGGCTCGAGCTCGTCGCGCTTGCGGTCGGCGTGCTTCAGTTTGCTTTCGCACCCTCGACCGTCACCAGCCCGCTCGTCGCGGCTGGCGGCCTTGCGATCTTGAGTCTCAGTCTCGTGCTCGTGCGCGCCATACCTGCGTTGGCGAGCGCCACCGAGCGTCGACACTGGATCGAGATCGCTGCGCTGCTCGTCAGCATCACGCTCCTTGCAATCGCGACGGGCGGCAGCGGCAGCGTGCTCGTGACGCTCTATCTCATTCCGCTTGCCACGACTGCGCTCGCCTTCGGACGTTGGGTGTTCGTGACGCTCATTGGGCTTGCAATCGTCGGCTTGGGATATCTGCTCGGCGCGCTCACGCCAGGTGTGGACCTTCGAAGCGGCGAGTTCGCTGCGGTGTTGATGAGCGCGCTCGTCCCAGGTCTTGCCGTCGCTGTCGTATTGGGCGCTTTGGTCGGTCGGATGCAGGCGGCGGCGAAGCGCATCAGCGATCTCGCGGCGACGGATTCGATGACCGGCTTGTTGAACTTGCAAGCCTTCGAAGCAGTGCTGCAGCAAGAGCACCGCAAGGCCGAGCGCCTCGGCCGACCGTATACGCTCGTCGTCATCGATGCCGACAATATCCAGCTCGTCAACGAAACGCTCGGCCACGAGGCAGGCAACGAAGTGCTCATCGCCGTGGCCGCTGCGATCCGCCGTTCCATTCGCGGCGGCGACATCGCCGCGCGGCTCGGCGGCGATGAATTCGTCGTGCTGCTACCGGAAGCCGATTCGACAATCGGTGCTGCGATCGCACAGCGCATTCGTAACAATATTTATGCCGGCACGGTATCGGTCGCGAATCGTTTGATCCGGGCGAATGCCAGCCTCGGCACGGCGACCTTCCCGGAAGATCACCTCTATCCGAAAGAGCTCATGATCCTGGCGGAGCAGCGGATGCACCAAGATCGTGAGCTGCGCAGCTAGGTCGAACCTTTGAGCGAGGCGCCGATGGCCCACACGGCAAGCCAGATCAGCATCACGGTGTTCGGCAGGATCGTCAAAAGGAAACCGAGGTCGCGGCTTTTCGGGTCGCGCACGTAGCGCACCGAGTAGAGCGCGCGACCGACGACGAACACGACTCCGAAGCCCGTAGCCCAGAGGGGACTGATGTAGGTCGCGAACAGCCAGAGCGCCGGCAGGAAAATCACGAGCTGCTCGAGCGTGTTCATCTGCACGCGAAAGCGCCGTTCGAAGACCTCGTGGCCCGACATCGCGGGCGCAGCGACGCCGTACTTGTGACGCGCACGCCCCACCTGCCAACCGAACCACACGAACTGCAACAAGGCCACGACGGTCACGAGCGTCACGTAAGGCATGCGGACTCCTCCCAGGGGGTTCTTGTAGAGCGCTTGAAACTGCCCAATGAATTGGGCAACGTGAATTCGGCCTGCACTTGCGCACGACAGGACGAAGAGCACGAGTTTCGTTCGGAGACTTGCATGACCGGAATCGTACTGCGCATCGTGATCGTTGCATTGGGGCTGTGGCTCGCCTCGGAGATCTTTTCCGGTTTGCGCTTTGCGGGTCCGGGCACGCTGTTCGCCGCCGCGCTGCTCCTCGGAATCGTGAATGCGGTCGTGCGCCCCATTGCGATCGTGCTGACGCTGCCGCTCACTCTGATCACGCTCGGATTGTTCTTGCTGGTCGTGAATGCGGGCATGCTCGGGCTCGTCGCGTGGATGCTTCCCGGATTCGAGATCAGCGGCTTTTGGACCGCCGTCGGCGCAGCGCTTGTCGTCAGCCTCGTGTCGTGGGCAGCTTCGGGGCTGCTCAACGACAAAGGCAAGGTCGAAGTGATGAAGCTCCGCTAGCGGCTCGAATCAAACCGGTTGCGACGCTCCGCGCTGTCCGACCCGATACAGCCAATAGCCGACGATCGCGAGCACGATGAGCCCAACGCCTTGGCCGAAGTGGAACTGTTCGGGTAGCGCGAGCACATCTGCGCGCTCGCTGAGCACGATCGGAATGGCGATCGCGATACCCATGAGCGCTTCACCCGTGATCAGGCCCGCAGAAAAGAGGACTCCTGGCCGATGTACGCGATCGCGCAACGAATCGTCGTGCGTGCCGACGATGCCATGACGCCGCTCGACGAAATGCGCGAGTAAACC
>DATCLP010000215.1:0-2032 GCA_036563855.1 Steroidobacteraceae bacterium
GGCAGCGGCTACGCCGAAGTCGCCTACGCGCGTCCGCGCGAGTGGTTCGCGCACTTTGAATACGAGTTCTGACGCGAAGCGCGCCGCCGCGGGAAGCGGCGGCGTACTTAGCCCGACTCTCCACCGAACTGCACATACGCACGCACCGGGAACGTTGCGCCGCCTTTCCATGCGATCGGTACGGCGTGCAGACGCCCGCCCTCGGCCGGCAACGCAGCCAAGTTCGTCATGTGCTCGCAAATCGGAATGCCCGCGCCGAGCAGAATCGTGTGCGCGGGTCGAGAAAGGTCCGCCATGTCGTCGATGTTCACCGAATCGATGCCGACCATGGCAGCGCCTGAGGCGACGAGCAGCTCGCAAGCTTCTGCCGTCAGGAACGGATTGTCGCGACCGTAGCGTTCCGTCCGCCAATACTGACTGAAATCGGTGCGCACCAGGACTGCAGCGCCTTGCAGGTCCGCACCCCTGAACAACTCCGGCCCGATTGCGCGGCCGGCCGAGCGCGCATCGAACACGCGCACGGGCACATGCGCCACGCGTTCGAGCGGTAAGCCGGCCAGATCGGTGGCGCCCCGATAGCGATGCAGCGGCGAGTCCACGTACGTCCCGGTGTTGCCGCACAAGTGCAGCGAGGCGATGAGGAACTCGGATTTGTTCTGGTAACGCACACGCGAGCTATCGTGATCGACGATGACTTCGGCGTGCGGCACCGGCAATCCGGGATAGGTCGTCATGCCGGGTTCGATGACGTGACTGACTTCGATGAATCGGGTCATGGATGGTTTCCTCACCGAGTTGGAATGCGTCGCTCGTGCGCAAAGCCCGGCGGCGAGGCCGAGCAATACGGAGCGACGTGTTAGGCAAGAGCTTCTCATGGCCGCAGTCTGCGGCGACAGCGTGGAAGAGACCGTGGGAATACGGTTCAGCGTAGCCTGCTGACAAGCCTTTGAAAGCGCGGCTCGTTACGCAAACTGGCATAGTCCGGGTCGTTCACGACCCAGTCGCGCTTGCCGCACCCCAGCGCGAAGACGCGCTCGAGAAGATTCAGCGCTTCCTCGTTCAAGTGGGTACGCGCATAGACGCACGCGATGTTCACGAGCGCACTGGAATCGTCGGGATGGAGGTCCAAACAACGGCGCGACCATTCGAGCGCGCGCTCGGTTTGCCCGACGTCGAGAAGCGCGCCGGCCACGAGCGAGAGCGCCCGACCGTCGTGAGGATTGAGCACGAGCTGCTGCTCGGCTCGGCGGATACCGGCAGATACACCATCGTAGGCTGCGCTGTCTTTCCCGAGCGCGCGCGCAGCGGTGGACAACAACACCGGGCTTTGAAAGTCCTCGGGGCGAAGCTGTGCCGCAAGACCGAACATTTCGCATGCCCGTTTCATGTCGCCCAACGCGAATGCGGTCCGCGCGAAGAAGTAGTGAGCTTCGAACGAGTACGAATTGAGGCGAATCGCTTCCTCGAACTCGGCAACCGCCTCGTCATAGCGGCGCGACAGCGAGAGTGCGAGTCCACGAGCAGCATGAGCCTCGGCAAGTTGAGGTGCCGACTCGATCGCGCGCCGACTCGCATGATCCGCCCGTGCAAGCCCGACCGTACCCGCGTCGAACCATTCGTATAGACAAGCATGCGCTATCGCGAGCCCCGCCCACGCAGGGCCATAGCTGGCGTCCAGCTCGAGCGAACGCATGAACAAGCGGCGGCTCGTGTGCAGCCCGCGCTTCATCATGCTGGTGAGATACTGCCGCCCTTGCAGGTAATAGTCGTAAGCCTGCTCGAACCGCTCGTCCGGCACGAGCTCAGCGACTTGAACGCCGGAAGGTGCGATCTCGAGCAGCTCCAAGCGCCAAGATTTGAAACGCTGGCGCTCTGCATGCAGCCACCCCATGAACTCCGGACAGCTTGCCACTTCCAGTCCTTCGAGCAGATCGCCGTCGAACAGCGCAAGCAACTCGCTTGCGCGTGTCTGCGTAAGCTGTCCGATGCCGGCCCGGGCTGCGCGCTGCACTTCGAGCGCATCCACGAAAAC
>DATCLP010000216.1:0-2738 GCA_036563855.1 Steroidobacteraceae bacterium
ATACGCAGCTCGACCGCACACAGCGCGACTATGCAGAAACGATTCGCGCGAGCGCCGATTCGCTGCTCACGGTCATCAACGACATTCTCGATTTCTCGAAGATCGAGGCCGGCAAGCTCGAGATCGAAGCGATCGAGCTCGATCTGCGCGGCAACGTCGAAGACGTCGGCGGCATGATGGCATTTCAGGCCGCGGCCAAGAACCTCGAGCTCATCGTGCACGTGCACCCGGACGTTCCCGACCGCGTCATCGGCGATCCTCAGCGCATCCGCCAGTGCTTGATCAACCTCGTCGGCAACGCGATCAAGTTCACGCGCCAAGGCGAGATCGTCATCGAGGTCAGCACGGTCGGCAATCAGGACGGGAAGGCGATCATCGAGTTCCAGGTTCGCGATACCGGCATCGGCATTGCGCCAGAGACGATCAAGACGCTCTTCCAGCCGTTCGTGCAGGCGGATGCCTCGACGACGCGCCACTTCGGCGGCACGGGGCTCGGCTTGTCGATCGTGCGCCGGCTCGTGGAAATGATGGGCGGCAATGTCGGCGTCGAGAGCCAGCTCGGCAAGGGCTCGACGTTCTGGTTCAAGCTGCCGCTCGAGCCGGCAGCGGGTGCGCCCGAGCAGCGTCCGGTCGAGCTGCACCGGCTCGGCCGCCGCGTGTTGATCGTCGACGATCACGAAACCAATCGGCGCGTGCTCGCCGGTCAACTGCTGCATGCAGGCTACGACGTTTCCCTCGCCAAGACTGGGCACGAGGCGCTGCAGCTCCTGCGCCAAGGCCGTGCCGACAATCATCCTTATGACATCGTGCTTGCCGACTATCAGATGGACGACATGGACGGCGCGACGCTCGGCGAGCGGATCAATGCCGATCCGCATCTCTCGAATGCGCGCGTCGTCATCCTGACGTCGGTCGATCGGCACGGCGATATCCGCCGATTTGCTTCGCTCGGTTTCGCAGGTTATCTCACGAAGCCGATCCGCGCCCGCGAGTTGTTCGATTGCTTGGATCGTGTGCTCGCGCGCGAAGCGAAGGAATGGCACCTGCAGAGTCAGCCGATCGTCACGCGTGCCACGCTGGTGGGCAACGAGTCCCCAAGACGCTACGAAGGCAATGTGCTGCTCGTCGAGGACAATCCCGTCAACCAGAAGGTGGCCGTGCGATTCCTCGAACGCATGGGCTGCCATGTACGCGTCGCCGACAACGGCGCGGAAGGCGTAAAGGCGTTCCAGGAAGGCAAGTTCGACATCATTCTCATGGACCTGCAGATGCCCGTCATGGATGGATTGACGGCCACGCGACGCATTCGGGAGCTCGAACGCGGCGAGCGCATGACGCCGATCGTCGCGCTCACGGCCAATGCGATGACAGGCCAGCTCGAGCGTTGCATGGAAGCGGGCATGAACGGCTTTCTCACGAAGCCGCTCGACATCGACCGCTTGTACGAGACCTTGGAGCGATACGGCCTTGCCGCGAAGGCAGCCGAACGCCAAGAAGCTGCCGCGACGCCCAACACTCCGGTCGACCTAGCGCGGCTCAACGAGATCACCGACGGCGATCCCGAGTTCGCCTTCGAGCTCGCATCGACGTTCATCGCCAGCGGCGAACAGGTGATGGAGGAGATCCATGCCGCGCTCGAAGCGCACGATCGCAATGCGCTGAGCCGCGCAGCGCACAAGCTGAAAGGCGCGAGCGCCAACATCCACGCGCATAGATTGCGCGAGCTTGCCTACACGCTGGAGACGCAAGCTGCAAGCGTCGATCAACCGCGTTTGAAGGAGCTCGTGCACGAGCTGCGCGAGCGCTTCACGGAAGCTGCAACGTTCTTGAAGGAGCAGGCGCCGCTGCCAGCCGCGAAAGCGGGGTAACGCCGAGGCGTGCGCGCGGTAGTTTCTGGGAGGCTCTAGAACCTATCTCAAAACGATATGAGCGGTCGCAGGTGACCAACGGGAATCCCGCGCGGACGCGCTTTGAGGGGCGCAAGATCCGCAGGTTCTAGTCGAGCGCTTCGGTCGTGACGCGATTCCTTCCGGCCGCCTTGCTCGCGTACACGCCGGCATCGCAACGCATCACCAACGCATCGAGCGTCGAGGCGTTCGGTACCGCCTCCTTCCAGCCGGAAACGCCGAAGCTTGCCGTCACCGGAAAAGAAAGACCTTCCGCAGCGAACGGCTCGGCTGCCACATTTTCACGCAAGTGTTCGGCGACCACGGTGCCATTCACGACGTTCGTTTCGGGAAGCACGACGACGAATTCCTCGCCGCCGTAACGCGCCACCCAGTCCGTGGTGCGCAAGGTTTGATTCAACTTGGCCACGAACCACTTCAACACTTCGTCGCCCACGTGATGCCCGTAGCTGTCGTTGATCTTCTTGAAATGATCGACGTCGCACATGACCACCGCGAGCTGACGCCCGTAGCGGGATGCGCGGTCGAGCTCCCGCGGCAGTTGTTCCATCAAATAGCGGCGGTTGAAGGCACCCGTCAACGGATCGGTGATCGACAGGCGACGGTTCTCTTCGTTCGCCGCCCGCAGAGAGCGTTCGAGCGTGACGATGCGCTTGCCGGTGTTCAGACGCGCGATGAGCTCGGGTTCGACGACAGGCTTGGTGAGATAGTCGTCCGCACCCGCCTGTAAACCGGCAACCACGTGCTCGATCGCATCGCGGGCCGTCAGCAGGATGATGTATACGTAGGCCTTGTTCTCGAGCGAACGAACGGCTTTGCACAGGGCTACGC
>DATCLP010000217.1:0-9534 GCA_036563855.1 Steroidobacteraceae bacterium
GCGTTGGAAGTGCTGCCGTTCGGTCTGTTCGAGCTGCGCGCGCAATGCGCGAGCGGAAGCGAGCAAGCCGGGACGACCGACGTCGATCTGAATCTCGCCGATCGGTGATGCGCCCCCGAGCGCGCGCTTGACGGCATGACGCTCGACCGGTTGCAGCGAGAGTACCCATTCGTCCTTACGAACGGCGGCATGCAAGGCGCGGCCGTTCGATCCGGTCACGGCCACCGCAATGACGATCGGTTGCATGAGCAACGCTTCGCTCGTGCGCCGAATCTGGGCGAGATCGCCTTTGCGGATTGCGGCTTCGAGCGTTGGGGTGACTGCTGTTGCAAGCTCGCTCGCCTGAGTCTCGAGCCGCTGGGCTTCGACGGACAAAAGCGAGCGCTCCGTCTGCTCGACGGTGGTTGCGAGCGTCGTGCGGTACGACAAGTACTCGAGCACGGACAGTGCGGCGGTGATGAACAAGCCAGCCGCAATCGCGACGCTCAACAGCTTGGTTCTCAGGCCGCGAGACTTCACTCCGATGACCTTTCAATGCACGTGACTTACGCCCTTTTAGGCAGCTTCCCCTGAGCCGGCCGGCGTGATTTGGCCAATTCGCCTAAACTGCAGGCAGCAACGCATCATAACGGGGTTTTTGAGCGCGAGAACGCCGTTCGGACTAAATGCAGGCTCCGCCTCAATGCTGCCGCCCGGTCGTTGTCGGGATTTTTGACATACTGACTGCATCCCCTTGGACTAGAGGTCATTGACGAATGAATGAGCACGAGCTCACGGGCCGTGCCCGTACGCACGTGATCGAGCTTGAGCAGCCCAAGTGCACACTGCACTACGAGGCTGTCGCATCCTTTCTTGCCATGCGCGATGCGGCGGCGAGCGAAGGCATCGATTTGCAGGTCTGCTCGAGCTTCCGCGATTTCGAAACTCAGCTTCAGATCTGGAACCGGAAGTGGCGGGGAGAAAGGCCGATCTTCGATCGGCAGGGCCGCGAGCTCGACCGCTCGAAGCTTTCCGATGCCGAATGCGTGGACGCGATCCTTTGCTGGTCGGCGATTCCAGGCGGCAGCCGCCACCACTGGGGCACCGATATCGATGTGATCGATGCGGCGGCCGTACCTTCGTGCTATTCGGTGCAACTCGTGCCGGGCGAGTACGCACCGGACGGCATTTTTGCGCGACTGAGCAGCTGGCTCGAAGCGAACATGCAGCGCTTCGGGTTCTTCAGACCGTATCGGACCGATCGCGGCGGCGTCAGCCCCGAGCCATGGCACCTGAGCTACGCGCCAGTGGCGGTTCCGGCGCTCGAATCGTTGAGTCTGTCGATGTTGCGGCAGGTGATCGAAGCGAGCGCGCTCGAAGGAAAGAACCACGTGCTCGCGCGCCTGCCCGAAATCTACACGCGGTTCTTGTTAGCGATAGACAACCCCTGACCAGAACCCATCTCGAGACTGCCGCGCGCCTGCAGGCAGCCCCGCGTTCTAGGGTCTCGCGCGGCGCTCGTACATCGCCGCCATTCGATTCAAGAATCGTTTCGGCAACCAACGCTTCAAGCGCCAAAGGGTGCGCGCGTGCCCGGGAATGACGATGTACGTGCGTCCGCGCCCGGCTTGATCGAGGATGGCGTGTGCAATCTCGTCTGCGCTGTGCCTGGAGCGCTTCATGAGCTCGGCCGCCGCCGCGCGCGAGTGCGGCGGACCGCGATAGGACTCGAGCAGGGACGATTCGAAGAACATCGGCATGGCGCAGCAGACTCGAGTGCCGCTGCCGCGCAGCTCCGCCGCAAGCGTTTCGCTCAGGGACAGCACCGCGGCTTTCGTCGCGTTGTAGGGCGCCATCGCAGGAGCGGACACGAAGGCCGCAGCGCTCGAGATATTGACGATCAGCCCGGAGCCGTTGCGCTGTAGATGAGGCAATGCGGCACGACAACCGTGCACGACGCCCATGACATTCGTATCCATGATCCAGCGCCAGTCTTCGAGCGGGGCTTCCATCAAACCGCCGGCCACTGCGACGCCTGCGTTGTTGATCATGACGTCGAGGCCGTCGTATTTCGCGGCGAACGAGTTGACGGCGACGATCAGCTCGTCGCTGTGCGTCACATCGCCGGGATAGGCGAGCGCGGGTACGCCGGCTCGTGCGAAGTCCGCTTCCACTGCTGCGAGGCGTTCGACGTTGCGATCGAACAGGCCCAGCATCCAACCATCGTTGGCGAGCGCTCTTGCGAGCGCATAGCCGAGTCCCGCGCCGGCGCCGGTGATGAAAGCGCGCTTGCGCGGAAAGCGGGCGTTGAGCGATGCGAATCGATTGGACGAGGCGGCCATGCGCCGCAAAGGCTACGCGCCGTCTATAGGAGTGAAAAGGGAGTGGTTCGCACAGCGGCACCGGATAGGGCGATTGCGAGTCCGGTGCTCGGGGAATCGCTCAGCTCTTCCAAACTTGCTTGAGATGCCCGAGAACGAGCGAGCGAATGTTCTGTACCGGGTTCTTTTCCCAGGTGAAGCAAGGCGGATCGCGCCGGAGCATCGGCCAGCGGCCCGTGCGCAAGACTTCGCGCAGATAGTCGAGATTGCGTTGGATCGCTTCCATGTACGGGTTGCGCCCGTTGAACAACACTTCGAGCGCGCGATAGGCGCTGCCGAATTCGCCGTCCAACCGTGTGCGCCGGACTTCTTCGAAGAATTCGGGCGTCTGACGCAGCACGTCGAGTCCCGAGCTGTATCTCACGGAAGTCTTGCCAGTACTGTCTTTCGACAACGCGATGCCGCCGAGCACGAATTCCGGATACAGCCGGTCGCGGCATTTTTCCAGATAGCAGCGATCGGACATCTGCGCGATGAGATCTCCCGTTCCGACCAAATGCCCCACCTTGCGATCGCGCGGATCGTCGAGTCGGATTTGGTCGAACTGCACCTCATAGCCCGTGAAGTGCACGATCTTCGTGGCGACCGGCACCCACTCGGCCATGCCGATCGTCGGCAAGTAGCGCCCGATGAACTGCGAGCTGCGCGTCACGTGGCTCAGCGTGAATTCGGCGCCGTTGCGATGTGTCTGGTCATCCGTCTGCCGGATGTAGCCGGCGTCGTGAAACAGTGCGACGACGACGGCGAGAATGGCTCGCTCGGGTCCGAGCCGCTCTTCCGGTGCATGCGTGCGCTCGTAGCTCACGACCAAGCGTGCGACCGCAAGCGTGCCGTCCAGAGAATGCTGCAAATCGTGATAGACGGTGTCGCAGCCGTAGTAGCCCGGGAATTGGCCGTTGAACAGGCGCTCGAAATCACGGAAGGCGGTGTCGAGCCGCTCGAACGGGTGATCCGGCCACTGTTGGCGATAAAGGTCGCCGACGGCGCGTCGCACGGCATCGACCGAGCTTACCTGCACCGTATTCGTGACATCGAAATCGCTACGTCGGTATTGCATCACCCATCGACCGCGCGTTCCCCAGGCTCGCGCGATGCCTTCATTGCTGTCTTTCGGCGGCAAGTCCTCGACGGGCCGATGCGTGAAGGACGCATGCGACCGGCTTGGCGTAGGCGCCGTCGCCAATTTAATTGAACCAGGCGGTCGCGTGTGCGTCCCCCGCATACGTGTCTGCGCGTCTGTGACGTACGTCACACGACGCGTTGCGGTTATTGCAGGCGTTCGATGCTTTGGATCTTGCCGTCGACGACGTGAACGATCATGGGTTGGGACTTCATGCGTCGATACAGCCAACGCTCGACCATCTTCGTACCGACTTTTTCGTCATTGGCCATGATGTCTTCGGTCCGCATCGTCTTACTGGTCGGCGGACCGCACTTGTCGACGAGCTCGGACAGGGTAGCGCTTTCGTCGACGACCCCGTTTTCGCACTGCATGGATTCCGCAGTGGCGGCGGAAGAGCCCAGGAATGCCAACGTTGCAAGGAAGAAGCTCAATGCTCGCATCGATGCTCACCTCTTTGGACGGAGACAATCGGACGCGAAGCGTAGTCGCAGACGCAATCAAAAAAAACGCCGCCAGCGAGGAAGAGCGCCGGCGGCGGCAAGGGCAAACCATAGACCCGTTGGGTCAGATGGGTCGGGGGATTCGGGTGCGGAAGAAGCTGCCGCCGAGGTGGTCGGGGCAGGCGCCTTGCACCTGCACGAAACGCGGGTGCAACGGGCGTGCCAGCCCGTAAGCCGACGCACAATCAAGGATTTAGAACTGCAGGCACGGTTCGACAGCGTGACACGGAATGTCAACCTCGGACAGAGCTGTCGAGGGGCGTCAGCCGCTGGCGCTCCGCGACGACAGCCGGCCGCACTCGACCGATTTGCGACGCAGTCGCCAACCTCGCCAGCTTATGTCTCGTAGTATCGGAGCCCCTCGCAACTGCTCGAGCCGCTATGACGGAAACGCCGAAACGTCGAGTCTCCGATAAGGCTTCCAGCACGCCGACGTTCATCGGCGTCGGTACGGAGCTCACCGGAACGTTGCGCTGCGAAGGCGACTTGGTCGTCGGCGGCAACGTCAAGGCGGATTGCGTCGTAGGCGGGGCGTTTACGCTCGCGGAGGGCGGCGGATGGGAAGGTCGGCTGGAAGCGACGAATGCCGTCATTGCCGGCGAGATCGTCGGCGAAATCGCGATCCGCGAGAAACTCGAAATTCGCAAGACCGCGCGCATTCGCGGGCGAGTCAGTGCGCGCAGCATTGCCGTCGCTCAAGGTGCGGTCATCGACGGAGAGATGTCCGTCACGAGCGACGCTCCCATCGTGAGCTTCGAAGAAAAACGAACGGGCGGTTGACGCCCCGCTTCAATTCCCCGAATCGCTGAGCGGCGGCGCAACGATCTCGCTCGGTCCGGGCGGCACATATCGCGCCAACCATTGCCGTACCGTGTCGTACCAGAACAGAGAATTCTGCGGCTGCAGAATCCAATGGTTTTCGTTCGGATACAGCACGAGCTTGCTCGGCACGCCGCGATTCTGCAGCGTGTTGAACAGCTCCATCGCGTGGTTGACCGGCACGCGCAGATCCTTTTCGCCGTGGATCACGAGCGTCGGCGTCTTGAAGTTCGCCGCATTCATGTGCGGCGAATTGCGGTTGAAGCGCTCGAAGTCGTCCCAGAACTCGCCATAGCGTTTCTTGATCGCGCCGTCGTCCGTCGCATATTGCGTATAGAGGTTGTAAACGGCCGCGTGCGCAATGAGCGTCTTGAACGGATGTTCTCTGCCGAGCAGGACGCTTGCGAGATATCCGCCATAGCTGCCGCCGCCCGCGGCCATGCGATCGGCATCGATCCACGGTTGCTGCGCAAACCATTGCGCGGCTTTGATCGTGTCCTGATAAGGCAGCTCCGCCCACTCCTTCGTAATCGAGTCCGTGAAGGCTTGGCCGAAGCCGCTCGAGCCATGGAAGTTGTGCCATGCGGTCACATAACCCCAACTCGCGAAGACCTGGGCGTTCCAGCGCCACTGATAGATGTCGTTGATCGCCGAGTGCGGGCCTCCGTGCAACAACAGGAACAGCGGCCATTTGCGATCGGGCGTGAAGTTCGGCGGATAGACGACCCACATTTGAATGGGTGCGCCGTTCGCGCCTTCGTAAGTGACGCTTTCGACGCGGCCCTGCGTGATGTCGGCGAGCGCTGCGTCGTTGAAATCGGAGAGCTTCGTGGCCGCTCCCGTGCGCGCAATGACGCTGACGAGCGTCGGCGGCTCGCTGAAGCTCTGGCGTAACGCCACGATGACCGGACCGCTGCCGGCGACGGCCAACGAGCTGAAGCTGTGCTCGCGCGTGATCGGTTGAGGCGTACCGCCGCTCAGCGGGAATCGATAGATGCGTAGCGTTCCAGCATCCTGGATCGAACCGAACAGCGCCGATGAATCCGGCGCCCAGACGAGACCGTCGGCGGATCGATCCCAGTCTTCGGTCAGCGAGCGTATCCGTCCGTTGCGGCGGTCGTAGATGAGCAGGCGCGCACGGTCGGCGTAGAAATCCTTGATGGTTTGACGACGAAACGCGAGCGAGCGGCCGTCCGGGCTGTAGAGCGGCTCGGTGTCGTTGCCGGGATTGTCGCTCGTGAGATTGCGTGGCTCGCCGCCCTCGATCGGCAACACGAAGATGTCGAAGTTCGGATCGACACCGGAAGCATCGGTATCTGCAGCAAACGCAACTTCGGTTCCGTCCGGCGCGATGTCGTACGAAGAAGCATCGGGCTCGGCGACATCGAGCGGCAACGTGCGGCCGAATGTCAGCGGCTGCGGCTCGCCGCCATCGAGGGAGATTACATAGATATGCGTCTGGCGGCCGTCGAGAAAGCGATCCCAGTAACTGATCGGCGCCTTCTCCCACACTTGCGCCGTCATCTTCGTGTTCGCGCGCTGTTCCATCCGCGATGCCTGTTCGGCCCAAGTCTTGGCGTCGGGCCAAACGCGCGAGAGGAACGCGATTCTGCGCGAGTCGGGAAACCATTTGGGCGCGATGACGCCCGTCGGAACGTTCGTGATGCGTCGCGCTTCGCCGCCATTGACGGGAATGACATAAAGCTGCGGCTCCTTGTCCTCGCCGCGCTTCGACACGAACGCAATCAGCTCGCCGTCCGGACTCCACGCAGGCGCGGTATCGTTGGCCGGATCGCTCGTGAGCTGGCGAGCCTTGCCGGATTTCGTGGGTATGAGCCACAGATCGGTGAGTCCGACGTTCTTCTCGATGTCATAGGTCGTGACCGGCACGACGGCCAAGCGTCCATCGGGAGAAATCGCCGGAGCGCCGAGGCGTTTCAGGCCCCACATCGCTTCTGCAGTGAGCTCGGCGCCGGCGGCCAACGACGCGACGAGCGCGCAGCACAGGATGAGACCGCGCGCGACACGACGCGCTGCCGATTGCGTCTCGATGCGGTTCATTGTGAGATTCATCGGACAACCTTTCTTGACGTCTATCTCGATCCGTTCCGCGTCGGTAAGAACGTATGCCTGGCGAAGCCACGCGGAACGCCTATAGCGGGCTGCAATAACGACATTACGTAAGTGTACCGAAGCGCAACTGAGACGCTCGTTCGTGTAAGGACACGCAACCTGAGACATGGGTCGAGGTCTTGCCCCTCGTGCGTCCCTACACTTTGCGTCCTCGATCGCTCACGTGAGTTGATTCGGGTCCGTGATGTAAAGAACCTCGCAACCTCGTGATGGCAAGTCATGGACCCAGAATCGAGGGGTATTCAGTGATTCACGCCAGACAACGCAATCGTTTGCCGATTCCCCAACCCGCCGTCGTGCACGTCCGCCGTTCATACGCCGACTGTCGCTACGGACAAATTCACATCTGGACCGCCTATCCGTCGGGTGGCGGATTCGATGAACGCACGCCGCTTCTGTGTCTGCATCATGCGGGTGGTTCGGGCCGATTCTTCGCGCCCATCCTGCGCGACCTCGGGCATGACCGCAGCGTTTACGCCCCGGATCTTCCGGGCCATGGCAGCTCCGATGCGCCTTCGCGCGCCTCGATCGCCGACTTGGCCGGTGCGCTCGGCGACTTTCTCGACAGCATGCGCTTGCGCACGGTCGATGTTTTCGGCTACCAGCTCGGTGCGCTCACGGCCGCGGAGCTTGCGATCGCCCGGCCGCAACAGATTCGTCGCGTGATGCTGTGGGGCGCAGCGCCGTATTCCGCGCAGGATCGCGCAACGCTGCAAGCTCAGACAGTCGCGCTCGGCAACCGCGAGGATGGCAGCGACGTCGCCGAAGAATGGAAGCTTACCGTGGAGCGACGCGGACCCGGCGTGCCGATGAGCGCGCTGGCTGAATCCTTCGGCGACCGGCTGCGTGCTGGTGCGCAAGGCGCCAAAGCGTTCGCGGCCGTGCTCGATTACCCGATCACCGAGCGCTTGCCGCTCGTGAAACAACCGACCGTGGTACTCAGGCTCAGCGACGAATATGGCGAGTACGCATCGCGCGTACGCTCGGCGCTCCCGAACAGCAGTCTCATGGACCTGCCGGAGTACGGACGCGATTTCATCAGCGCCGCGCCGCAGCGGTGTGCGTCGTTGGTCAGGGAATTCCTCGACCGCTGAGGCGGTCGAGGAAAGGCTGAAGACCGAAGGCTGAAGGTAGAGCGCGCGAGCTTGTCGCTCGCTGCGGAGTTTGGGTTTGCAAGCCCATACGCTAAAAGCCGTCAGTCGTCAGTCCCGACCTCCAGCCTTCAGTCTAACGGCTGTAGCCAATGGCTACAGCCGCTCCCAGCTCCACGCGCAACTCAGTCCCGCCAACAGGCACGTCGTCAGCCAGCGCGAGCCGACGATGGCGAAGCGTTTGGCATCGATTCGACCTTCGGATCGAAAGTTGAGGCTCGCCGGAACGAGCAGCAACGCTGCGATTCCGCCGAACGTCAGTCCGCGGATCCACCATGCAACCTGCACGATCGCGGCCAGACCCCAGCTCAACCAGAAGAGCAGCCCGAGGCTGATGCCGAACAGCATGTGCAGGAAGGCTTCGGAGATCTGCACCTGCGGATCGTGAGCGCCGGGAAGCGGTTTACGCACGAATCCGATGACCGACCACAGGACCGAATGGCCGAGAATGCTGGTGAGCCCGCTGAGACTCCCGCAGAACAATAGCTGCTCCAGCTCCATCGGCTTCAAGTCCTGGGCAGTTGCTGGCGCAGCCCTTCGAACAAGCGTTCGATTTCCTCGTGCGTGTTGAAGACGTTGAACGAGGCGCGCAGCGCACCTTGTTCAGAGCCGGGCCAAGAGAGCACGCCGACGAACACGCGTTGATTACGAGCCAACGCCGCGCCGAGCTCTGCCGCCGAACGCGAAGCGAAGCGCATCGTGAGGAGACCCGCCCACAATCCTGGCGCCGAAGGCGTGAGTAGCTCGATACCGGGTAGTTGCTGAAGCCGCAAGCGTGCGTAGATCGCGAGCTCGCGGATGCGGGCTTCGATTCGCGCGCGATTGACGTGCTGCTGCAAGTCCATCGCGGCTTCGGCACCGCGCAAAGCAGGCCACAATTTCGGCACGACGTTACCGAACTTGTGAAGCGCGCTACCGACTCCGTCGTTGCCCAGCGCTGCAGAGGGGAAGGCGATCGCAGGAGAGGCATCCAAACCGCGCGGCGACACGGGCCACAAACGATCGATCATTTCGCGGCGGATGTAGAGCATCCCGGTGCCGTGCGATCCGCCGAGCCACTTGTGGAAGCTCGCAGCGTAGAAATCGCAGCCGAGGCCTCTGAGATCGAGCTGGAGCATGCCGAGCGCTTGAGCGCCGTCGACGACGGTCATGAGCCCGCGTTGCCGTGCGAACTGGCAGAGATCCTTGACCGGCAGCACCGCACCGTCTGAGTACTGAACGTGGCTGAAGCACAATGCCTTTGTTCGTTCCGTCACCGCGCCGGCGAACGCACCGAGGACCTGTTCCGGACCGTTGAGCGGTCGAGGCAATGAAATCTGTTTGACGACGATTCCGCGTCGACGCGCAAGGACGAGCCAGGGGCTCAAAGCCGCCGGATGCTCGAGCGAGGTCGTCACGATTTCGTCGCCGGCGCTCAAATCGAGGCCGTTGGCGACGACGCCCAGGGC
>DATCLP010000218.1:0-3588 GCA_036563855.1 Steroidobacteraceae bacterium
CCGAGGGTGCGATCACGCAACAGTCGATCGATGTCGACGACATCCAGCCGATTCTCGGCCCGCCGCGCTTCGAAAACGAAGTTGCGATGCGGACGAGCGTGCCCGGTGTGGCGACCGGTCTTGCCTGGACGCCGGTCGGCGGCGACATCCTGTTCATCGAGGCAACTCGTGTGCCGGGCAACGGCAAGCTGATCCTGACCGGTCAGTTGGGCGAAGTGATGAAAGAGAGCGCCCAGGCTGCGCTCTCGCTCGTGAAGTCGCAGGCCGGCAAACTCGGCATCGATGCCTCGCTCTTCGAAAAGAGCGACGTGCACATTCACGTGCCGGCCGGCGCCATCCCGAAGGACGGCCCGAGCGCGGGCGTCGCGATGTTCACTGCGCTCGTGTCGTTGATGTCGGGCAAGACCGTCGGCAGCGACTTGGCGATGACGGGCGAAATCAGCCTGCGCGGGCTCGTGCTGCCAGTCGGCGGCATCAAAGAGAAGGTCGTCGCCGCGCATCGCGCCGGCATTCGCAAGGTGTTGCTGCCGGCCCGCAATCAGAAAGATCTCGAGGAAGTGCCGCAGATCGTGCGCGATGAGATCAAGTTCGTGTTCTGCGAGCGCGTGGACGATGTCGCGCGCGAAGCGCTCGGGATCGAGTTCAACACCGCCGTCACCGCGGCTGCCTAGCTCGAGAGCGCACGAGACTGCGGGGTAGACCGCTCAACCAGGCGCCGGAACGCGTCCGCGCGGGATTCCCGTTGGTCATCTGCGGCCGCTCATCACTCTCGAGATAGGTTCTTAGACCGTCATCCGATCGCGAGCGCTCGCCTGCCTCGCCGCGCGCATCGCGCAGCGGCCGGCATTCAGCATCGATTCAGCAGCTCTCGCGACTTGGACCCGCTCGAATTCCCTCCGATTAGACGCGCATCACATTTGATCTTGCTGGCATGCGGCGTGCAGCGCGCTCAGCAATGAATCGCATTGCAAGATTTGCGCGAAGGGAGTAATCAGGGAGTTATGTTCCGCACGCTCTTCGGAGGCATGCGCGACGTTGCGCGGTCAGACTCCATGCTGGCGAGTCGCAGTGGGCTTCACACACCCATTTTCACGCCGATCGCTCCTGGCACCCTTCTCGTGCACCCGTGTGGCGCAACGATCGATGGAACATGTTCCCCGATGGATCAGTCTTTGTCTTACGCCCCTTTGGGTGTTGGAGGCATGGTGCGTCGAGCTATGACGGCGTACTTCAACAATCGATACGTCCCGGTGCGATTCATTGATATCGCATCAAGGATTCGTGAACGCGTGCTCACGTACGCAGTCACAAAAGGCGTCACACTGGAATCGTAATTGGAGGGCGGTTCGATGCATTCAGACAGCCCCAGCTCGAACTCGCAACGCAACGGCAATAACGCCCAGCGCGGCGAGAACTTCGTTGAGGCCTTGAGCGCCTACAGCCGACACCATCGCGCCCAACATTGGTCGGGCACGTTCGGCGAATTTCTGCGCACGATCGTTCCCGGCAACGCCCGCCAACTGGCGCGCACGAGCCATGAGTACCTGTGGGACATGCTCTGTTGGTTCGGGCGCAACAGCACGAACGGCGAAAGCGCGGGTCCCAAGGAGCTGTTCAAGCGCGAGCTGTACGGCATCGACGATGCGCTCGGCCGCGTCGTGGACTACTTCAAAGCCGCGGCCGCAGGGTCAGATGTTGGCCGTCGACTCCTTCTGCTGCTTGGCCCGCCGTCCGGCGGCAAATCGACGATGGCAATCCTCATCAAGCGCGGCTTGGAGGAATACAGCCACACGGACGAGGGCGCAATCTACGCGCTCCAAGGCTCGCCGATGCACGAGTCGCCGCTCAATTTGATCCCGGCCAGCCTACGCGCAGAGTTTCGCGACACGTATGGCGTGGAGATCGTCGGCGAGCTCAGCCCGTGGGCACGCGACCGTCTCGAGCGCGAGTTCGAAGGCGATTTCCTGCGCATGCCCGTCGAGCGTATCTTCCTGTCAGAGGCGGCGCGTGTGGGTGTCGGCACTTATGCACCGCATGACCCCACGACCGCGGATCTCGCGGACCTCGTCGGCTCGGTGGACCTGTCCAAAGTCGCGCAGTACGGCGATGAAGGCGATCCGCGCGCATGGTCGTGGTCGGGCGCCGTGTACGCCGCGAGCCGTGGCGTGCTCGAGATGATCGAGATTCTGAAGGTCAAGCGTGAGTTCCTGTACCTGCTGCTGACTCTGACTCAGGAAAAGAACGTCAAGGTCGCACGTTTCCCGCTGATCTATCTCGACGAAACCATCCTCGCGCACACGAACCTGGCGGAATTCCAGAAATTCCTGCAGGAAAAAGAGAACGAAGCCCTGCTCGACCGCATGGTGATCGTGAAGGTCCCGTACACCCTTTCTTATATAGAAGAGGCGCGGATCTACACGAAGCTCGTGTCGGCGGCGCCGGCCTTCCGCGACGTGCACCTCGACCCGCATGCCTTGCGGCTTGCCGCGGTGTTCGCGGTTCTGACCCGCCTGGTCAAGCCGGAGCGCGAAGGGCTCGATCTGTCCAAGAAAGTACGGCTTTACGCCGGCGAGAGCGTCGAAGGATTCCCGGAGACCGAAGTCCAGCGGCTGCGTGCCGAGGTGCCCGACGAGGGGCTCACGGGCGTCAGCCCGCGCTTCATCGTCAATGCGATCTCGAACGCGATCACGCGCAGCGACAAGAAGAGCCTGACGAGCATGGAAGTGCTGTTGGCTCTGAAGGATGCGATCGAAACCGATGCGCGCATGGATGCGAAGATGAAGAAGCTGTGGATCGATTACCTCGTCATCGCACGCAAGGACTTCTACAACCGCTGGGTCAAGGAAGACGTGCACCGCGCGCTGTTCGCATCGTTCGAGGACGAAGCGCAACAGCTTCTCGACAAGTATCTGGACGAGGTCGAGGCATCCCTCGACCATCGCGAGGTGACCGACCCGATCACCGGCGAATCGCGTCCTGCGGACGAGCGTTTCCTACGCTCGGTCGAGGAAAAGATCAAAGTGTCGGAGTCGGGCAAGCTCACGTTCCGGCAGGAAGTCGTGCGCAAGGCGATGGTTGCGTACAAGCAGGGCGAGAAATTCACGCTCAACAGCCACTCGCGCATGCGCGAGGCGATCGAACAGTACCTGTTCGAAGAGCGTCGCGACGTGTTGCGGCTGGTGACTTCTGCGGCACGTCCTGACGAGGAAGCGCGTAAGAAGATTTCTGCGGTACAAGACCGCCTGATTACGGAGTATGGTTACGACGAGCATAGTGCGAAGGAAGCGCTGAGCTACGTCACGACGTTGCTCGCTCAGGAGTGAGCATGCGATGCGGCTCGCCGAGCCGAGTATGAATTGACGACGGAGGTTGTGATAGAGCCATGAGCGACACTCCGGAGGTTGCACCAGGCGATGCCGGCTGGTACGACCTCTTCTCGCGAGGCGCAAGGGACTGGCTTCGACACAACGACAAGGTTCGCGAGGCCGTAAAGCAGCATCTGCCGCAGATCGTCGCAGGCGCCGACGTGCTGACGGGCGGCGCGAGCACGGTCCGCGTGCCGGTGCGCATGCTCGAGCACTATCGGTT
>DATCLP010000219.1:0-2507 GCA_036563855.1 Steroidobacteraceae bacterium
GCTAAGCACCCCTGGGACAGGGCACGTCAGTTTACGGCATCCCGCAAGGCCTTGCCAGCCTTGAACCCCGGGACGTTGCTCGCGGCGATCTTGATCGGGTTGCCCGTCCGCGGATTACGCCCGCTGCGCTCGCCCCTGTGCTTTACGCTGAACGTGCCGAATCCCACCACCGAAACCTGCTGCCCCTTTTTCAACGCGTTCGTGATCGTCTCGACCACGGCGTCCACGGCGCGGGTTGCATCCGCCTTGGACAAATTGGCGGCGCTCGCCACCGCCTCGATCAGTTCCGCTTTGTTCATTCCCGTCCCTTACGCGATTTAGTTAGGTGTGCAAACTAACGTGACCCGAGACGCGGACTGAAGTTGCGTCGCGTCTTATCCGCGTCGTTGAAGTGGGCCTCGAAAGCTGCGGCCCCCGTGACGAATCCGCCCACTACCTTCGAAGCACGAAACCTTATACCAACAGCGATTTTGACGTGTCAACTTGACGCAATATCACTCTAGTGAGCCAATACTGCTTCCGTTTTCTCGCCCTCTTCCGCTTTGGTTTTGTCGTGATCCACGACGTTCGTTTCGTCACTTTCCTCGGGTCGCGGAACGTGTTGCAACGACAGCGCGATCACCTCGTCGATCCACTTGACGGGAACAATCTTCAACTTCTCTTTGATGTTCTTCGGGATTTCAGGCAAATCCTTTTCGTTGTCGGATGGAATCAATACCGTCTCGATTCCGCCCCTGTGGGCAGCAAGCAACTTTTCCTTCAACCCGCCGATCGGCAGCACTTCGCCGCGAAGAGTGATTTCGCCCGTCATCGCTACGCTTGACTTGACGGGAATTCTCGTCAAGGCCGAGATCAGAGCGATGCACATACCGATACCGGCCGAAGGACCATCCTTCGGCGTCGCGCCTTCCGGCACGTGAATGTGCACGTCCATCTTCTGATGGAACGTCTCGTCGATACCGAGCAGCTTCGCACGGCTTCGCACGACGGTCATCGCTGCCTGGATCGACTCCTGCATCACGTCGCCGAGCTGACCCGTGTGAATGAGCTTGCCCTTGCCCGGCACGACGGCCGCCTCGATCGCGAGCAACTCGCCGCCGACCTCGGTCCAGGCGAGCCCCGTGACCTGGCCGACCTGGTCGTTCAGCTCCGCACGCCCGTAGCGGAAGCGACGCACGCCGAGGTATTTCGACAGATTGTCGTGCGTGACGCGCATGACGCTCTTCCGGGGCTTGAGCAGCAGCTGCTTCACGACCTTCCGGCAGATCGTCGCGATCTCGCGCTCCAAATTGCGCACGCCCGCTTCGCGCGTGTAGTAGCGGATGATGTCGAGGATCGCCTGATCCGAGATCTTGAGCTCGTTCTCCTGCAGGCCGTTCTGCCGCATCTGCTTCGGAATCAGGTAGCGGCGCGCAATGTTGAGCTTCTCGTCCTCGGTGTAGCCCGGAATGCGGATCACCTCCATGCGGTCGAGCAGCGGCGCCGGGATGTTCAGGCTGTTCGCCGTGCAGACGAACATCACCTCGGACAGATCGAAATCGACCTCGAGGTAATGATCGTTGAACGCCGAGTTCTGCTCCGGGTCCAGCACCTCCAGCAAGGCCGACGACGGATCGCCGCGGAAGTCCATCGACATCTTGTCGACCTCGTCGAGAAGGAACAGGGGATTCTTGACCTTCACCTTGCCGAGGTTCTGGATGATCTTGCCCGGCATCGAACCGATGTAGGTTCGCCGATGTCCGCGAATCTCCGCCTCGTCCCTGACGCCGCCTAGCGACATCCGGACGAACTTACGGTTCGTCGCGCGCGCGATGCTCTGCCCGAGCGATGTCTTGCCGACGCCGGGAGGACCGACGAGGCACAGGATCGGGCCCTTGAGCTCCTTCACGCGCTGCTGCACGGCGAGGTACTCGAGGATGCGCTCCTTCACCTTCTCGAGGCCGTAATGGTCCTCCTCGAGGACCCGCTCCGCGTCCGTGAGATCGTGATGAACCTTCGTGCGCTTCTTCCAAGGCACCTTCACGAGCCAGTCGATGTAGTTGCGCACGACGGTCGCCTCGGCCGACATCGGCGACATCAGCTTCAGCTTGTTGAGCTCGCTCGTCGCCTTCTCGTGCACGTCTTTCGGCATGCCCGCGGCCTTGATCTTCCGCTCGAGCTCCTGCAGCTCGTTCGGGCCGTCGTCCATCTCGCCGAGCTCTTTCTGAATGGCCTTCATCTGCTCATTCAGGTAGTACTCGCGCTGGCTCTTCTCCATCTGCTGCTTGACGCGGCCGCGAATCCGTTTCTCGATGCGCAGCATGTCGATCTCGCCGTCGATCAGCCCGAGCACATGCTCGAGCCGCTCCGGCACGTCGACCATCTCGAGCACCTTCTGCTTCTCGGAAAGCTTGAGCGACATGTGCATCGCGACGGTGTCCGCGAGCCGGCTCGGCGAGTCGATGCCGGACAGCGACGTCAGAATCTCGGGCGGGATCTTCTTGTTGAGCTTGACGTACTGCTCGAAG
>DATCLP010000220.1:0-8297 GCA_036563855.1 Steroidobacteraceae bacterium
CGATTCACACAGCCATGACCGTATCGATGGTCTTGCTCGACCGACCGATCGCCCTGCCCGAAAGGGAGAATGAAAGGGAGCTTCAGAATCGATTTCCGGAACTCGGCGCGTCGCTAATCGACGGTGAAAGCGACGAAACCACTGCCACTCTCAACCTGGACGGCGGCACCGTCATCCTTGGCAACATGCCCGGCCCTTTGCCTTGGTCCGATTTCGAAGGTTTGTGCAAGACGAGCACGCTGTGGAAGAACGCAGAAGATGACATCAAGAAGCATCGGGCCTACCTCGTCGTTACTCTCTCGAGCGAGCTCGACAAGGTCGAACAGGCGATTCGACTGACGAAGGCGACAGCCGCCGCGCTGACCGCCACCGATGCGGCGATCGGCGTCTATTGGGTTAACGCGCCGCTCATCGCCCCAAAGGAAATCTTTCTCGATTTCACGACGGGCATTTTACCTCGTAGACCGCCCATTCATATTTGGGTCGACGTGCAGGTCGGCTGGAAAGACGAAGGAGCGAGCTACGGCTATACGCGCGGCATGGAGGCACTCGGGTTCAAGGAAATCGAAGTCCCTACGTCGCCTGAACGACCGCACGAGCTACGCGAACGCCTACACGATCTTGCAGTGTATCTGATCATGAACGGCTCCATCATCAGGCACGGCGATACGATCGGGCGAAATATGCGAGAGAAGATTCAAGTGGTTTTCTCGAATTCCGCATTCGGACACAAGAACCGCGTGATGCGCCTCGATTACGAGCTCTTCAAACCGAAACCCTGGTGGCAGTTCTGGTAGCGAGGTCTTTTCCGTGCACCGCGGACATTTCGCGGCTTGAAGTGTCGTTTGCCGATCGGCACGCGCTTCGCCAGCGCGTAGAATGCGCGCCGTACATGAGCACGGCGCCTTCAACATCAAGCGATTCGCACGAGGTCGCCGCAGGGCCGTTCGGTGCGTGGCTGCAAAGCATGCAGGCTTGCTTACACGGCGATGCGGGCACTGACGTACCTTGCGGAGACTGCGTCGGTTGCTGTGTTTCCTCTTATTTCATTCCCGTGCGACCTCGAGACAAAGGCGCGATCGCGCGGATTCCCGTTGAGCTTCTGGTACGCAGGCCTGGCAGGAGAGGCACGGAGGCCGTGCTCGGCTACAGAGACGACGGCACCTGTCCCATGTTCTCGGGTGGAAGGTGCACGATCTACGAGGACCGTCCGCAGACTTGCCGCGATTACGACTGTCGAATCTTCGCAGCTGCCGGAATCGATGCGGGCGGGGCAGACAAAGACGTCATCAATCGGCGAGTTCGCGCGTGGCGCTTCGACTATGAGGACGAATCGGCGCGGCGCGCGCACGAAGCGATACGCACTGCGGCGGCATTCATTAGGGACAAGAGATCGAGCTTTCCTGGCGAGCGCGCCCCGACCACTCCGACCGGCATTGCTGTGCTCGCCCTCAAAGCGCATGCGGTGTTTGTCGATCCGCAGTGGAGGACGCTGCCCGACGCGGAAATCGCGGCGCGCATCGTGGCGGCCAGCCGCGCTTTCGATAACGCTGGATAGAGTTGATAGTTGACAGGACAGTGATAGCGAGGAGACGCGTTTCGCGCGGTCGCATTCCCCTCACCCGCACGCTCCGCTCTGCGCGCCTCTCCCCAAGGAGCCCCAAGGAGAGGCAGGTTGGCGCGTTCGCGGCTGCGAGTCGCGAGTCACCAGTCAGGAGACGCTTGCGGTTTCGCCTCACCTGCACGCTCCGCTCTGGCTGCCTTGACGCGCATGGATGCACGAATGCCGCGGAAGCAGGATGCGTAGGAACGGCCTGCCCCAGGAAGGCAAACTGCGCGCTCGTGCGCCTCTCGTCAGCGCCCAGAGCCCAGTGCCCTATCTCTTGGCGGCTTTCTGATTCACCTGCTCAACCGTGAATCCCGCAGTTTGCTTGTATCGCAGCGCGATTTCTTCGAGTTCGGCTTGCGAGATGACGTCGTGGATGTGCTTGAAGCCGTTCGGTGCACGCTCCTCGGCGATCTGCATTACCTGCTCAGGCCCGTTTTGACGATTGAGCAAGACGAGCTTCGCTGTGGCCGGACGGCGTTCTTCGTCGTACGCCAACAGCGCATCCGGCACGGGCAGCTTCGTCAATGCATTCGCAATCGACTCCGCATCGAGGATCGCTTGCGATGCGCCGTTCGAGCCGATCGGGTACATCGGATGCGCAGCATCGCCGAGCAATGTCAGCCGACCGCGCGTCCATGACGGCAACGGATCGCGATCGACGAGCGGGAACTCATAGACGAACTCTGCGCCTTCGATCAGCGCGGGGATATCGAGCCAATCGAACTTCCATTTCGCAAATCGATCCGCGAAACGCGATTTCGGCACTTCGCGATTCCAATCCTGTTTCGGCGGAAATTTGTCCGGCACCGTGAGCTCGGCGATCCAATTGATCAGCGACCTGCCCTCGTTCGCATGCCGCTGCGAGATGGGGTAGCACACGAACTTCTCGTGCTGGTACCCGGCCATGATCATCGTGCGCCCGTCGAGGAACGGTTTACCTTCGGTGACGGCGCGCCAGAGGATGCGCTGCGCGAAGTTCGGATCGCCCTCATCGGGATAGAACGTCCGACGCAGTACCGAATGGATGCCGTCCGCGGCGATCAGCGCACATCCCTTCGCTTCGAACGTCGAACCGTCAGAGCGTCTGAATCGCGCAACGACGACATCGTCGCGCTGCTCGGCGGATTCGAAGCTCGCGTTCGTTTGAATTCGATCGCGGCCGAGGCGTTCGAGCGCGGCTTCATACAGGAGCATCTGCAGATCGCCGCGATGAATCGAGTACTGCGGAACGGCGTAACCGGCGGCAAGTCCGCGCGGCTCGCTCCAGATGAGCTGTCCGAACTTGTTGTAGTACTCGAGCTTGGACGTTTGTATCCCGGTTGCCGCCAGCTTGTCGGCGAGCCCCAGTTCGTGGACCACGCGCGCCGCATGTGGCAACAAATTGATGCCGACGCCGAGCGGCTTGAGCTGCGCGACCTTCTCGAACACGCGCGCTTCGATGCCGCGTGCATGCAAACACAACGCCGTTGCGAGGCCGCCGATGCCGCCTCCGACGATCAGGACCGGTAAAGTCATCTAATTCGCTCGCAGAATGGCCCGGGCTTGGGGTGTCGTTATGTCTAGCGCCCGTAACCCGTGTATACAAATATTACCTGATGACGAGCCCGGGATTCGCCTGTCGACGCAAAATTCGTTGCAAGCGCCACCCAAGATCCGGCCGATGTCCCGGACTACGGAACCGCATGGTTCGGCGAGCGGTCGTTAGCTGAGGCCACCGAGGTCGTTGCGCCCGGCATCCGATCGGTCGACGACCTGCTACATTCCCGCTTTCACCATTAGCCGAAGGTTGGTCATGTCCCACGCCCACCGCTTCACGTCTGCCGCCCTGGCGTTGATGTTTGCTTCAGCCTGTACTCAGGCGCCTCGAACCATGAACACGCCCGCAACCGTCGAAAACGATAATCCTCTGCTCGCCGAGAGCACCTTGCCCTATGGGGCGCCTCCGCTCGACCGCATTCGCGCCGAGCACTTCCGGCCGGCGTTCGAAGCCGGTATGGCCGAGCAACGACGTGAGGTCGAGGCGATCGTGAACCACCGCGCCGAGCCGACGTTCGAGAACACGATCGTCGCGCTCGAGAAGTCGGGAGAGCTGCTCAGCCGAACATCGAGGGTGTTCTCGAGCCTGACCTCGTCGAACACGAATCCGCAGCTCGAGGAGATTCAGACCGAGATGTCGCCGAAACTGTCGGCACACGCGGATTGGATCTACTTGCACCCGCAATTGTTCGAGCGCGTGAACGCCCTTTATGAGAAGCGCCAGAGTCTCGGACTCGATCCCGAATCGCTCCGCCTGCTCGAGCGGTACTACACGATCTTCGTCCGTCGCGGTGCGCGGCTCGACGATGCCGATAAGGCAAAACTGAAACAGATCAACGAGCAGCTCTCGGCGCTATCCACGCAGTTCCGGCAGAACGTGCTCAAAGCCGTGAATGCCGCCGCAATCGTCGTCGACGACATCGCCGAGCTCGACGGGCTGTCGCCGGAACAAATCGCGGTCGCAGCAGAAGCTGCGAAGAAGCGCGGGCTCGAGGGCAAGTGGGTCATCGCGTTGCTGAACACGACGCAGCAGCCGGCGCTCGCACAGCTCAAGAATCGCGCGTTGCGGGAGCGCATTTACAAGGCGTCCATTTCGCGCGGACTCGGCGGCGAATTCGATAACACGGGTGTCATCGCGCAAATGGTGAAGCTGCGTGCCGAGCGCGCAGCGCTACTCGGGTATCCGCATCATGCAGCGTACGTGCTGGAAGACGAAACCGCGCTCAATGCCGACGCAGTCAATCGCATGCTTTCGCAGCTCGCCAAAGCGGCCATCGCGAACGCAAGAGCCGAGGCCGCGGCAATTCAAGAACTGATCGATGCTCAGGCGAAGGCGAACGGTCAACCGAGCTTCCGACTCGAGCCTTGGGATTGGGACTTCTATGCCGAGCAGGTACGCGCCGCAAAGTACTCGTACGACGAAGCGCAGGTGCGGCCCTACTTCGAGATGAACAGCGTGCTGCGCAACGGCGTGCTGTTTGCCGCCGAGCAGCTCTACGGCATCAAGTTCAAGGAACGCAAGGACATCCCGACGTATCACGAAGACGTTCTCGTCTTCGAAGTTTTCGACCGCGACGGATCGCAGCTCGGGTTGTTCTTCGTCGACTGGTACGCCCGCGACAACAAGCGCGGCGGCGCATGGATGTCGAGCTACGTCGAGCAGTCGCATCTGATGGGCACGAAGGCCGTCGTGCTGAACAATCTAAATATTCCGAAGCCGCCGGCTGGGCAGCCGACGCTGCTGACGTTCGACGAAGTGAACACGGCGTTCCACGAATTCGGTCATGCGGCCCACGGTCTGTTCTCGAACGTACGCTATCCGCAGTTCTCCGGCACGAGCGTGCCGCGCGACTTCGTCGAGTTTCCGTCGCAGTACAACGAGATGTGGGCGACGGAGCCGAGGGTGCTCGCCAATTACGCCAAGCACTACAAGACCGGCGAGCCGATGCCGAAGGAATTGATGGACAAGGTGCTCGCCGCGCGTAAGTTCAATCAAGGCTATGCGACGACGGAATACCTTGCGGCTGCGATCGTCGATCAGGCAATCCATCAGCTTGGCCCGGGCGAGACGCCGAGCGCCGATCAGATCGCCGCGTTCGAGCAGGCCGCGCTCGAGCGCGCAGGCCTCGATTTCCACGCGGTGCCGCCGCGCTATCACCTCACGTATTTCTCGCACATATTTGCAGGCGGCTATTCCGCCGGTTACTACGCCTACATCTGGAGCGAAGTGCTCGCCCGATGCACCGAGCACTGGTTCAACACGCACGGCGGATTGACGCGCGAGAACGGCGATCGCTTGCGCGAGAAGATTCTATCGCGCGGCTTCAGCATGGATGCGCTCACGATGTTCAAGGACTTCTACGGTCGCGAACCGGACATCGGGCCGCTGCTCGAATCGCGAGGGCTCGTTTTGACCGAAACCGGTGCGTGACGGTGCATCGTGCGCTGAGCATCCCTGTCGTTGCCTTGGCAATACAGGGGTGCGCTCCGCTTGCGATTCACGAAGGGCGCGCAGCGCAATCGACGCTCGGGTGCATGCGTGCCGCGGTCGCCAGATTGCCGACTACGACACTGTCCGACGCGCAACTTCATTGCCTTTCGGCCGGACTGATCGCCCTGCACTGCAGTGCGGCGGAGGCACGGCTGGCCAGCTATGGCAAGGAAATCGCAGATCTTTTTGGTCCGGGTAAAGCGGAGCGGCGCGACTTGAAGGCCGATCGCCGGGGAATCGCGTGTGCGAGATCGGCGACATCCGAGTCAGCGCTCATAGAGTGCTGCGAGCAAGCCGGAAAAGTGCCGTAGGCAGCCCGATTTTCTCTCTTCACAAAGGTTTGCCGCCGCGCGGTTTTCCGCCATTCCCCTTCCGAGCGGGTTTCAATGTATGCTCGCCCGCTCCATCCACCTACAAGGAATGCACATGCGCTATTTAGCCACGGCGTTGACTTGCGGATTCATCGCCATCGCTACAACAGGTTGCTCGGGCAAACAGTCGCAGTCGGCGTCGACAGGCGCAGAGACCGAGGAGCAGAAGGCACTGTACGCATTGGGTGCTGCGGTCTCGCGTCAAGTCGCCAGCTTCGATCTCACGGAAGAAGAGCTCAAGCATGTACAGCGCGGCTTTGCCGATGGCGCATTGAAGAAGGACGTCGGCGACATCCAGGAGTACTTCCCGCAAATTCAAGAGCTGCAGAACCAGCGAATTGCTGCAGCGGCGGAAGCGGAAAAGAAAGCCGGCGACGAATACATCGCAAAGGCTGCCGCAGAACCCGGTGCTGTACAGACGCCGTCCGGCTTGATCTACAAAGAGATCACGGCCGGCACGGGTCCGTCGCCGTCTTCGACCGATGTCGTCAACGTGCACTACCACGGCACGCTGCGGGATGGGAAAGTGTTCGACAGCTCGATCGAGCGCAATGAGCCCGTGAGCTTTCCGTTGAATGCGGTGATTCCGTGCTGGACGGAAGGCGTACAGATGATGAAGGTCGGCGGAAAGAGCCGGCTGATCTGCCCGTCCGCCCTTGCTTATGGCGACCGCGGCGCCCCGCCCGACATCAAACCGGGCGCGACGTTGATTTTCGATGTCGAATTGCTCGGCATCGAAAGCGACGGCTGAGTCGCCGCGCTTCAGACACGCGATACGAAATTGGCCCCGCAGATGCGGGGCCAATTCTTTTCGGGCCTCATGCAGGTACGGGCGCAGGCGCAACGAAATTGAGTTTGCGACGGAACTGAATCCGAACGAGCCAGAGGCTCAAGAACGCTTGAGCTGTTTGCGTCGCTACCGACAAGTACCAGATGTGCTCGATGCGAAAGCCCGGGCGACCAGACATCCACATTGCGGGCAACGCGAACGTCAGCAAGCGCGTTCCCGTGCTCAATAATGCCGGCCGCGTATCGCCGAGCCCCTGGAAGACGCTCGAAGACGTGAAGATCAAACCTTGAGCGACGAAGTTCCACGAGGAGATCTGCAAGAACACGGCCGCGACCTCCAGAACTTCCGGATCGTCCGTGAAGCCGCGCACGAGCAGCGACGGATTGATGTGCACGAGCAACGTCAGTACGGCCATTATGATCGCGCTGATCGTCGCGGCGGTCTTGAACGTTTCGCGCACACGGTCCGGCTGCCGCGCCCCGAAGTTTTGACCCACGATCGGGCCGGCGGCGAAGGCAACTGCCATCGCCGGCAGGAAGATCGACTGCATCACGCGTCCACCGACGCCGAAGCCCGCCTGCGCTTCCGAGCCGAACTCGCGAATGCACCAGTAGATGACGCCCATGAACACGAACAGCAGCAAGAACTCGCCGCCGGCAGGTAAGCCGATCGCCAGCATTCGCCGCCAGGAATCGATTTGCGGCTTCCACAAGTCGCGATGAAAGCCGACGTACTTCTCCAAGCGGACGAAATACACACCGAGCATTGCGACACCGACGACGATCGCGATCGTGCTCGCGAGCCCGGCGCCGGCGACGCCCATCGCATATCCCGTTCCCCAACCGGCAATCAGGATCGGTGCGAGCACGATGTTCAAGAGCACCGTAACGATTTGCACGACCATCGTCGGGCGCACGATGCCGGTACCGCGCAACGCAGAACCCATCGCGACCATCGCGAACTGCAACGCCATGCCCGGGAAGAACCAATAAAGGTAGGTAAGACCCGCTTCGATCGTCGCCGCATCGGCTGCCACTTCGCTCATATAAATGTGCGCGAAGCCGTAGCCGCCGACGAGCGTGACGACACCGCAAACCGCTGACAGGACGATCGATTGGTTGAAGATCAGATTGGCAGCAGGCTGATCCTTTCTTCCGACCGCATGCGAAATCAGTGCGACCGTGCCGACGCCGAGAACTTGGGTAAGACCCAATACGATGAACATGACGTTGCCGCCGGCGCTGACGCCGGCAATGGCAACGTCTCCGAGACCGGCAACGAAGTACAGGTCGACGAGGTAATACAGCGTCTGGAAGATCATTCCAAACGCGATCGGGGCCGCCATCGCGATGATGTTTCGCGTCGTCGACCCTTGGGTGAGATCCTTCACTGCGCCCCTCCCGTATGCGGACGCGCTAGTCTACAGGAGCGCAGCGCACCTCTTACGTCTCAAGACGTCAGGGCGGCCGAAGGTCGCTCTAGTTATCTCAACTCGTACAC
>DATCLP010000221.1:0-1809 GCA_036563855.1 Steroidobacteraceae bacterium
GCGCGGAATTGCGGATGCGCGAGCGCCATCAGCGAAATGTATCCGCCGTAGCTCCAGCCCATGATGCCGATGCGCTCGGGATCGACGTAGGGCAACGTCTTCAGGAATTCGACGCCGCGCAGCTGATCCTCGATTTCGATCTTGCCGAGCTGCCGGTGCAGAGCCGATTCAAAGGCAACGCCGCGGAAGCCCGTGCCGCGGTTGTCGAGCGAGAACACCACGAAGCCGCGCTGCGCGAGAAGCTGACGGAAGTAGCCTTGCGAGACGCGCGCGCCGCCCATCCAATCCTTACGCACGTACTGCACGGATGGTCCGCCGTAGACGTCGATGACGACAGGAAAGCGGCCTCCGCGCTCGACGTTTGCGGGCTTGATCAGGCGGTAATAGAGGTCTTGCCCGTCGCTCGCTTTGATCGATCCGTATTCCTCCGGAAGGTGCGCGGCCTTGAACGAGTAATACGGGTGCGCTTCGTCGAGCGCATTACGCACCACCCAACGCTTCACCTTTCCGTCGAAAGTGCGAAGACTGACGGACGGCGGCTGCTCGGGCGATGACCACGTATCGAGGTACAGCTGGTTGCCGGGAACGAGCCGTACGTTGTGCGTGCCCGGTTCTTGCGAGATGCGCCGTACTCGTTGCGGAGTCTTGGTGTCGAGCGAAGTCACATAGAGATGACGCTCGATCGGCGACACTTCCGTGGCCATGAAGTAGACGAGCCCGCGCTTCTCGTCGACGCCGACCAGCCCCGATTCGCCGTCGCCGACGACCATCCATTCGCCTTGCGTCAGTGGCCGAATCAGTGTGCCGTCGAGGTCGTAGAGATATAAATGCTTGTAGCCGCTGCGGCGCGAGCTCCAAATGAACGCATCGCGCGTCTTCAAGAACTCGAGATCGTTGTGGAGCTCGACCCAGCCCGTGCTCGTTTCCGTGAGCAACGTCGTCGAAGCGCCGGTGGCAGCGTCCAGCCTGATGAGATCGAGTCGGCGCTGATCGCGTGTCTGCCATTGCACCGCCAGGCGCTTCGAATCCGGAAACCAATTCACGCGTGCCAAGTAGCCGTCCGCTTGCGGCAGCGGCATCGATGTCACTTTTCCGGAGTCGAGCGCAATGACCTTGAGCTCGACTTTCGTGTTCGGCGTGCCTGTCGCCGGATAGCGCTGTTTCACCACGCGCGCGGTATCCGCAAAGATTTCGAAGCGCTCGACCTCCTGCACCGGCGAGTCGTCGATGCGCGTGAATGCAACCTGCGATTCGTCGGGCGCCCACCAGTAGCCCGTGTTGCGACCCATTTCTTCTTGGGCCACGAACTCGGCGACGCCGTTTTGGACGAGTCCCTCGCCGTCTGTTGTGAGGGCCCGCTCCGCGCCCGTCGCCAGGTCGACGATGAACAAATCCTGGTCGCGGATGAAACTGACGTAGCGGCCTTTCGGCGAGAAGCGCGCATCGGTCTCGTAAGCCTCAGTGTCCGTGATCCTTCGCACGGGATCGCGGCGCGCTTTGAGGTCGTATACAAACAAATCTCCACCGATCGGCACGAGTAGTTTGGTACCGTCGCTCGAGAATTCGTATTCGACGATGCCGCGGAGCGAGGCCGTGCGTTGGCGTTCGCGGCGGGCTTCTTCTTCCGGCGACAGACGCTCGGGACCCGAGATGAATGCCTGCGAATCGACGAGCAGCCGCGATTCGCCCGTACGCGTATCGAAAGCCCAGAGATCGAGTTGATCTTGATTCGTGGCTTTCCCTTGCAGGAACGTGAGGTAACGCCCGTCGGGAGAGAACTTCGGTTCGCGAAGCCGCGGGCCTGTGAGG